>JAFECN010000009.1 GCA_018242145.1 Pseudomonadota bacterium | reverse complement strand
CGCCCCCGCCATCATGGCGGCTTCGCCGCATGACACCTCCCCCGTAAACGGGGGAGGAAAGCTTCAGGCGCAGGTTTGGAGAATGAAGGAAGTGTACGGGACCACCGTTGCGGTGTCAAGGAAATTAAGCCTAGTCGTTTCAAGGGCTTAGTTTCACGCGGCTGGAAAAATAAATTTCCAAACATCACCTCTCCCTTGCGGGGAGGTCGGAAACCCCGGACGTGTTCCGGGGAATCCGGGTGGGGGGATTACGTTCACGCACTCCCCCCACCCGAAAAATTCTTCGATGCGCTACGAATTTATCGACCTCCCCACAAGGGGGAGGGGATTTCTTACTTCGGGAGCAGGTTGAAGTAGGGTTCTGCTTCCTTTAGCGCGCGGGCATAGGACGGACGCTCCATCAGGCGCTTCAGATAGGCGTGCGCCTCCGGGTGCGTCTTCTCGAACGGCGTTTGCAGATTGCCGTAGAAGAGGGGAGGGCCCGCCGCGCAATCGGCCATGGTGAAGGCGTCGCCCATCGCCCATGGCTTGCCGTCGATCGCCTGTTCAAGCATGTCGAGCGCGGTGCGATACATCTTCCGCGCTCCCTCCACGCCGAAGGGATCGCGCTGGTCCGCGGGGCGAATCTTGTCGCCGTTGATCTTCTGCATCGGCGTGTGCAGGTAGTTGTCGAAAAAACGATCCATCATGCGCACACGGCGGGCGAGATCGGGGTCGTCGGGGATGAGCTTCACCTTGCCCGGATAATGCTGCGCCAGATATTCGATGATGATGGTGGCTTCCGGCACGAACCAGTCGTCGCGCGCCGTATCCTTCAGCACCGGGAATTTTCCGATGGGCCACAGCGCCTTGAATTCTTCCCACACCTTCGGATCGGTTTTGGTGGGATCGCCGACGAGCATGAACTCGAACGGCGTGTCGTTCTCGTAGAAGGCGATGAGCGCCTTGTGGCAATAGGACGAAAGCGGATGGGCGTAGAGCTTCAAGGTCATGTTACTTCCCCGGCTTGTCGAATTCGGTGTCGATCACGAGCTGGATCGGCGTCTTGAAGAAGGGCGACATGCCGAAATCCTGCGGATTGATGCTGCCTTCGGCATGAATGCCGATGACATGGCCCATCTGTGGGCTGCCGGCAAAACCGGGACCGGCGCCGATGAGCGTGACGTCGAAGGTGAGCGGCACGGTCTTGCCCATCAATGTGAATTTGCCATCCACCTTCCCGTGCTGCGCGTCGGTCTTGCGGAAGGCGGTGGAGACGAAGGTCGCAGTCGGATATTTCGCGGACTTCAGATATTCATCGCCCTGCAGCTCCTCGGCGAAACCGGGGACGTTGCTTTCAATGGAATTGGTTTGAACCGTGGCCGACAGTTTCGATTTGGAAACATCGTCTGGAGTCCAGTCCAGCTTCGCCGCCACTTTTCCGAAGCGGAAGATGCTGATCGAAAAGCCCAGATGCGACACGCGCGCGATGAGGCCGACATGGTTCGGATCGAGCGTGTAGGTGCCCGCTGTCGCCAGCTTGTAATCGTGCTGGCCCATGGGAATGACCATTGGCGCTTTCGCCGGGTCTGCGGAAGCCGGATTGCCTGCGGCGATGACCAGACCGGCGAGCGCTGCACTGGCGATGAAATGACTCACATTCACAAGTTTTCTCCCAATTTCGTTTCTGCAGGTTCGTCTTTGACGTCGTCCCGCGGACGCAACTCCATCATCATAACCACATGGGCTGCGAAAATGGCGGCCATGGCCGCGATGGTCACGAAAGCGTGCATGGATTTCATGTCTGCGGCGGCGGGCCCATGAGCGGGAAGACGTCCACGGTTGCGTCGCCCGCGACGTCCAGGAAGTGGCGCACTTGAGTCATCAGCGTCTCCTTGTCCTGCGATTGCAGGATCGCGAAGCCGACGACCTTGGCGGCGAGCACCTGATCGGCGCCGTCGCGGATCTTGTAGTCGCCATTGTGGAGCGTCGCCTGCGCGCCTTCGGCCGCGCGCATGATGGCGCCGGTGCCGACGAGCACGCCCTTGGCCGACATCTCTGCCATCATCTTGCCCATCTCTTCCGTGTGTTTCGGGTTGGGCATCGCGCCGGGCACCGGCTGCTGCGCGGGCGTGTAGAAGGTGATGAATTGCATGATCAAGCCGCCTTTCGCGCGAACATCGCGTCCATCTTGTCGAAGCTCTGCATCCAGCCGGCTTCCATGCCCTGCAGCATGAAGACGACCTGCGGCTGCGTTCCGCTGGCCCTGGTGTGGAAGGTCATTTTCGTCTTGCTGCCCTGTGCCTCGAAGGAGACTGTGGTGAGGCCGCTGAGGATGACGTTGTCGTCCGCATCCACCGCGTTGTTGATGAAGACGAGCTTCTTCGGCGGGTCGATTTCCGTGAATTCGCCGCGCATCGGCGCGTCGCGGAAGCCCATGGCCCTGGCGATCTCGTCATTGGCGCGCATGACGATATGGATTTTGCCGCCGACGCGCGGATCGACTTCGGCGATCGGGTTGGTGAAACCTTGCGGCCCGAACCACTGGGCGAGCATCTTCGGATCGGTCCATGCCTTGAAGACGAGATCGCGGGGCGCGTCGAACACGCGGACGATGGACAGTTCGCGGCTGTGAACTTGTTCCGTCATTTTTTTTCTCCCATTACCCTTTATTGGTGTTCAGCCCATCGGCTTGGAGCAGACAATCATCCAAGGCGTGCCCCAGCGGTCGTTCACGGTGCCGAATTTGTGGGCGAAGAACGTTTCTTCCATTTTCATGGTGACTTCGCCGCCTTCCGACAGTGCCTTGAAGATGCGTTCGGCGTCTTCCGGCGTGTCCACGTTCAGCGCGACATGCATGCCGGCGGGTTTGGTGTAACCCATGTCGAACGTGTCGGACGCCATCAGGTCGGCATCGCCGATTTTGAGATAGGCGTGGATCGCCCAATCCTTCTCCGGCGCCTTGGCGTCCTTCTTCATGTCGCCCTGCCGCATGATGTGCAGGCCGGTGCCGGGAAAGGTCCTGGCGTAGAACTGGAAGGCCTCGGCGCAGTTGCCGTTGAAGTTCAGATAGGCGGTGGTTTTCATTCTTCATTCCTTCAGTGTTTCGAGGCGAACGATGCGACGAGCTGGTCGAGCAGGCCGTTGGTGCCTTCCTCGCGGCTGCCATTGTCTTCATAGCCGTCGATGAAGGCGTGCTGCTCGGTAAGCACGAGCTTCGTGCCTTTGCCGACGGGCTGGAATTCGATGGTGGCGAGTGAGGTGGAGATTTTCACACCGTTGAGGCGCATCTCGTAGGTGTAGATGATCCGCTCGTCCGGCTTGATGTCGAAATAGCGGGCGGTGAATTCGCTCACCATGCCGTTGGGCCATTCGCCGGCGAGCTTCTCTTCGCCGCCGACGCGGAAATCCATGCTGCGAATCTTTTCTTTCGCCGCATGCGCGACGAACCAGCGCTGCTTGCCTTCCTTCGTGGAGAAGGCCTGGAAGACGAGAGCCGGCGGCGCATCCAGCTTGCGCTCCAGCGTGAAGGCGCTGTGGGTGGTGGGTTTGAAGTTCATGGTCAGGCCTGCATCGTTTTCAGGTGTGCATCGAGATTGCTGAAAGCGCGGTCCCAGCCTTGTTTCAGCATGCCGTGACTGGCGTCGAAGGTGGCCTGTTCTTCGGGCGTGGCGTTGTGCGCGCTCCAATCGAGCAGCATATGTGTTTTGCCGTCTTTCTCCGTGAGCGTGGTGGCGATGCGCATTTCCAGCGGCCATGCCGGCGACATGGGATGGCGCGTGATGTTCTCGGCTTCATCGCAATAGGATGCGACGGTGACGAATTTTTTCGGCGGTTCGATCTCCGTGAAGATTCGCTTTGCGCGCATGACGCCGCCGCCCGGCGCCGCGATGCCGTAAAGAAACACGCCGCCTTCGCGCAGATCGACGCTCGCATAGCTGAGTTCTCCCGTCGGTCCGAACCAGTGTTTCAGATGCTCGGCTTTCGTCAT
>JAFECN010000099.1 GCA_018242145.1 Pseudomonadota bacterium | reverse complement strand
TCGAAACGACATCGGCTGCGATCAATGCGAGCAACAGCGCAAACGCCACCGGCCGCCAGGCGATGCGCCGCACGAAGAACACGGATGCGAGCGCGCCGACCGCCGCGCCATAGACATTGGCGGACGCGACATAGCCCGCCTGCTGCTCGGTGAAATGCAAACCGTCGATCAGGCCGCTAACCAGCGCCGCCATGATGTTCACGTAAAAAAGGCCCGCCGTGGCAAGGAACGACAACAGCACGGCCGCAACCAGACCGTCCGGCGCGGCGGTCGGGAAACGGCGGATACGCGGGATGGCGGATGTCGTCATTTGGCGCAGAACGGCTTGATGCGGTTGGCCTCGGCGGCGGCAAGACCCCAGCGCCACACGCCTCCATCGCTGACGTAATAGTAGCTCATGCCATTGGGGAACAACGCCACGACGATGCCGCCATAGCCGGACATGAAGGGAATCCAGGTCGGCGTGCGGCAGCCGAGATAGCTTTGCGCATTCCAGGCCCAGAAGCCGTCGTGATAGCGGAACGCATCGCTGGACGCACGCAAGCCGGGGCTTGCGGGATCGCGCTGCAAAGCCGCCCGCAACATCGCCGGATCGAGAAGCTGCTCGCCGTCCGCGGCCCCATGGCCGACATTGATGAAGTTCGCGATCTTGGCGATGTCGTCGCGATGCAGGGTCAAGCCATATCCGGTGAACGACTGCTTCACCGAATCATAGGTTCGCCGCGTGACGGCGATCGGCGGGCTGAGATCCAGTCTGGACCAGATATCGCGCACGAGAATGTCGCGATAGAAATCGCCGCCCGCTTTGCCGCGATAGTAAGCGGCAAGCGCCGTTCCGAGAACATAGGTATCCGCGGTATGATAAACCCAGCGCGTGCCGGGCACGGTTTGGCGCGGATAACGCGTGCAGGCGAAGGCGATCTTCCCGGCATGGGTGTCGCTCAGAAAAAAGGGCGCCACATCCGGCGAATCCTCGTCGGCCTGATCGGCCGCCTGCAGATAATGCCCCGTCGCCATATCGAGCGCATTGGCGAAGCTCACATCGCTCCAACTGCCTGCCGCGGCGCAGGCGGGGACATAATGCGCGATACTCTCGCCCGTCACGCCGGGATAGAGCCGTGACAGGCGCATAGTGCCCAGACCGGCAACCATCGTCTTGGCCAGCGAATAAGACGGCAGATCGAGCACATCGCAATAAGGATAAACGCCGAACCGCGTTTCGCAGCTGCCGGTATAATTCACGCCGTCCATCACGAGCCCGTAAACGGTCATGTCGCTTGCCGGAACGTCGAAGGGCGATCCGAATTGCCGGGGATCGGAACCGTGGACATCCTCGGCCAGTGCGGAAATCGGTTTGACCGGAAGCCGCTCCGCGGCTTCGCGCCGGTAAGCCTCCGCAATCGCCGCAGCATCGGGAACAGCCGCGGGCGTGTAATGTGCGGGCGCCCGGCCCCACATATTGAATTTGAAGTAGAAGCAGGTCTCGCTCGCGATCTGGTATGCGACGTTCGAGACGGCCGCACCCTTCCCGAAGAGAAAGGTCAGAACGCCGTTGTGCATGCAATTGGCGTTGCGCTCTTCCAGCGCGAAGGGAATGGCCGCGCGCGTCATCCCATGATCGCCGGGCGCGTCCCACACACGGCCGGGCTCCAGAATGAACTCCCATTCCGGATGAGAAGACGGGATCGCCCCGCGCCGCACGGGAACGAGCACATCACCCGATTGTACGAAGTCGAAATCGAAGGGCGGAAGCTGCCGCGCGGCCCCGTTGTTTGCCGCCGCGTCGCCAAAATCGTCTTTCAGGACCTGGAACGTGCCATCGGCCTTCGCGCCGTCTATCGAAAGCCGCCCTTCGAACGTATGGCTTGGCGCCGCCGCATCGGGCGGCGGTGCAAAGGCCGCCATCCGGACGGGCGTGGATGCGTCGCCGGTTCCCGTGAGCGCGTCATAGGTGATTGCCGCGCGCAACTCCGCCGCGGTAGCGGAAGACGCCAAGAACAACGCGCACAGAAGAACTGCCAGACTCTTCATATTATATCTCGACGCCGCCGTTCCGGAGCGCCTCGGCCAAAGGCCGAAGCTCCTCCGCGTAGGCGCGCCATAACCCCACCGAACCGGCATGGACCTTCTGCCGGACCTGCGCGGCGCTGGCTGTCAGCGACGGCTTCTCGTTGCGTTCCGGCGCGAGGCAGCCGTCTTCCCAGCCCAATCCGCAGGCGGCAACCAGTTTGCGCGTGGCATCGTTCTGGTTCGCAACGAGATCCTCATAGTCTATTGCCACAATGCGATCAGGCAGATGCTTTTCCCAATGCGCCATCAGCCGGCGATAGGCGAGATAATATTTCGCCAGGTCGGACAGGTCGTAGGAGAACGGATAGGCCATGCGGAAAAGCGTCTTGTGCATCGCATAGCAGACGTCCATCGCATTACGGCGCACATGGATGATCGTTGCATTCGGCAGCGCCCGCGCGATCAGCCCGAGATAGAGGAAATTGACGGGCGTCTTGTCGATAGCCCGCAGCGCGCCGGCCGAAATCGCGCGCGTCGTCTGCGCATAATGGCGGCCGATGGCTCCGGCATCGGCCTGTGCCGACGCCGCGATCAGCTCGAACTTGTTTTTCGCTTGTGGAACCGCGCGCATCAGCGCCTGCGCGAAATCGTTGATCTCGCCCAGGCTCTCAACCTGACTGTGCGAACTCAAGATGCGATCGACCAGCGTGGTGCCGCTGCGCGGCAGGCCCAGGATGAAAATGGGCTGCGCCTCCCGCGCACCGGAAATGTCGCGGGCGAAGAACGCGGTATCGAAGGCCGCGGCAATCAAATCCATCGCGCGCACATCGTCGGTAACATCATAAGAAAGAAGCCGTTTGCGCGCATCGGCGCCGCGCTTCAGCGCCGCGAAGGACCGGCGGTGCTCGCCGAGATCCTCCAGCTCTTTTGCCAGTGCGTAGCCGAGCTGCACGTCGCCCATCGGATCGCGCAGGCGGCTCGCAATCAGCCGCTCGATGTCCGCGACATGGTTGCTCTGCGCTGTCTGCTTCCTGAGCGTGGCGCGGTTGTAATAGGCGTCGTAATCGTGCGGATCGGCCGCAATCACGCGGTCGAGCAGCGCTTCCGCTTCGTCCAGCTTGCCGAGCGCAATGACGGCGGTTGCCAGATTGTAGAGATATTTCGGATTTCCAGGCGCCGTCGCCAGCGCGCGGCGATAGCAGCCTTCCGCTTCGGCATGAAGATTAAGCCGCGTGTAGAACTGCGCGATATGCTGCAGCAGGATGCCGTCGCGCCCCGCTTCCGCCTCCAGCGCGCGCAATGCCCGCAAGCCATCGCCAATCTCTCCCGCCTGCAACGCAAGCTCGGCCAGCAGAAGGCGCAAGGGCTTGCTCTGCGGCGCGACGCGAAGCCCCTCCTCTGCCGCGCCGCGCGCGCCCACAAGATCCCCACGCTGCTGGCGCATGCGGGCCAGCATCAACCATCCATCGAGCGATTGGGGAAAATGCCGCGTGAGATAGTCGGCTTGCTGCTCGGCGGCAGCGAATTGCCGCCGAGCTGCAAGCGCTTCGATCTCCCGCAGCAGGCTTCCGGGCGCGTCCGTCATATGCCTATTGTAACCGGCCGCGCCCAAGAAACACCTGTCCTCAGAACTTGTAGTTCACGGTCAGGCCAACGGTCCGCGGCAATGCCGTGAGGGCCTTCGACCCGTTGCCGTAATAGTTCTGCGCCGGTGACGTGCCCATATAGGCTTCGGTGTAAACGCCGGTGATGCCTTTGCCGTCGAAGACGTTCTTCACCCACAGGATCGCGGACCAGTTGTCCATCGCGTAGGTCGCCGATGCGTTGAACAACGCAAAGCCCTTTATCGGGTAATAGAACTTCGGCTGGCCCAGATAGGCCGGTGTCACCGTGTTGAGGGAGATGTTGTCGGCGAAGATCGTATCCTGCGTCTTGGACTGATAATACCCGTCGAAGTGCAGGAAGATGTTGGCCGCATTGTCCAGCGGTATGCCGTAGTCCAGCGAACCGTTGAGCGTGCTCTTCGGGGCGCCCGGAAGCTGCGCGCCCTTCTTGTTGATGACGTATGTGCCATCCGCGGCGACCAGCGGCGCGGCCAGTTCGGCATCGGTGTAGGTGTAACCCAATCCGTAACGCAGATTGTCGGTCAGATTGCCGGCAAGCTGCAGCTCGAAGCCTTGCGTCCGCGCCTTCTTGCCGTTCTGCACGGCGAAGAAGCCCCAATATGTGGTCGCGGTGTCGATCTGCGGATTCTTCCAGTCCACATAGAAGACGTCGGCATTGTAGGTGATGCCGTTCCAGATGCCCTTCAAGCCGACCTCATAGTCCACTTCGGTGTCGGGACGGTAGGAGAGCCACGCCGGGCTCTCGGCGAAATAGCCGGTTGTGGGCGTGCCGTTCGATCCGCCACGCCGATATCCCTGCGCGACCGTCGCATAGAGCAGATTGTCGTCGTCGAACTTCCAGGAGGTGTTGAGCTTGAAGATCGGTTTGTTCTTCGCGCTACGGCCGCGGCTGTCCGAGGAATCCTGTACTGCAGCATAGAGCGCCGTCTGCTGATAGACATGCGCGCGGTCCACGTCGCTGAAATACCGCACGCCACCAGTGATCTGCCAGGCATCCGTCACATGCCATGTGAGGTCGCCGTAGAAGGCTAGATCGGTGTAGTGCTCATGGTGGCGATAGATGTAATCATTGTCGTTCACGACCGCAGCCTCGCACGGTCCGAAGCCGAAGCAGTAAGCGGTATCCCACCACTGCTTGAAGCCGCGCAGGAAGCTGTCCTGCGCGCTGTAGAGTTGCTGGCTCTGGTAATACGCGCCGACCGTGTAATCGATCGTGTTGTTGCCCTGGGAAACCAGGCGCACTTCCTGAATGAAGGCCTTGTCGCCATAGTGGCGGACGGCCTGCGCCATCGGGCGCGGATAATTGTAGTAGAACGCCCCGAGCCAGCCGTTCTGGGCGTAGAAGCCAGTGTTCTCGCTCGTGATCGCGCCGCGATTGTTGTAAGCGGAGGTGCTGGACGTCAGCGTTGCGAAGCCGAGATCGAGATTGGCTTCCAGACTCGCGAGATAAACGTCGCGCGACGCCGGCTCAAGCTGCACTGAACCGTTCTGGTTTTCCTTGTAGGGAACGCCGAGACCGTTTGTGCCCAGCGTGGTGCCGCGGCGGCCACCGAACTCGTCATGCTGGTCCATATAGGTGAGCGTGACGTCGAAGTTGGACGTCGGCTTCCAGAGAAGCGCGGCGCGACCGTACCATTGGCGGGCAAAATCCGCGTCCTTCTTGGAATAGTAGGCGGCATCCGGCGAAGCGATACCGCTCGGCGCGACGGGGACGCCGTTGGCGTCCAGCTT
>JAFECN010000098.1 GCA_018242145.1 Pseudomonadota bacterium | reverse complement strand
TGCACCAGCATGGTGGCGTCGCCGCCGTCGTCGAGGATCATGTTGGGATAGCCGCCGCCATGCCAGTCGAACAGGCGCGCGGTGTAATCCCAATAATCTTTCAGGCTCTCGCCCTTTACGGCGAAGACCGGCGTGCCGGTGGCGGCGATGGCGGCGGCGGCGTGGTCCTGCGTGGAGTAGATGTTGCACGACACCCAGCGCACGTCCGCGCCGAGTTCTTTCAGGGTTTCGATCAGCACTGCGGTCTGGATCGTCATGTGCAGCGAGCCGGCGATGCGCGCGCCCTTCAGCGGCTTGGACTTGCCGAACTCTTCGCGCGTGGCCATCAGGCCGGGCATTTCGGTTTCGGCGATGGAGATTTCCTTGCGGCCGAAATCGGCGAGCTTGATGTCTGCAACAACGTATTCGTTGGCCACGGGTGAGAATCCTTCTGGGTCAGCGCGCGGGATATAGCAGCCGGGCCGGGGCCGGGCAAGAAACATATAAAGAAATCTGCATATCCTTATTTTAGCGGTAAGTGTTTGGCGGAAAAGGTGTTCCGAAAATATCAAGAAGTGCTCCGCTAGGATTCCGCCATGAACGGGGCGCAGCGGCTTATGGGGCGGATTGCTGGGATCGTTGGCGCGGCCATCGCCGCCGTCGCGCTCGCGTGGTGGGGCCTGCGCGTGCACACGCCCGCGATTGCCGACGATCCCGCTCATCCCGGCACCGCCATCGCGTCGCTGGAGCAGGTGCGGCTGGATGGCGATCCGCAATGGGTGCTGATCCGCGGCCGCAACCGCCATGCGCCCATCGTCCTGTTCCTGCATGGCGGGCCCGGCAATCCGCTGATGCGGTTTGCGCATGCGTTTCAGCGGCCGCTGGAAAAGGATTTTCTGGTCGTGCAATGGGACCGGCGCGGCGCGGGCAAGAGCTATCGCGGCCCGGCCGACATTCCCCACATGCGCGCGAGTCTGGAAGTCGCCGATACGATCCAGTTGATCGAAAAGCTTCGCGCGCGGTTCGGCGGCGGCAAGGTGATCCTCGTCGGCCATTCCTATGGCAGCGGGATCGGCGCGCTGGTGGCGGCGCGGCGGCCCGATCTGGTGCGCGCCTATGTCGGCGTGGGGCAGATCGCCTGCCCGTGGGGGCAGGTTCTGGCGATGCAGGACGCGTGGCTGCTCTCGCAAGCGGCCCGGCGCCACGACGCCTCGCTGGTGAAAGCCATCCGCGCGCACAGGCGCTTCGATCATGAAGTCGCGGTGTTCGCCTATGGCGGCGCGCTGGCGCATGCGAACGGCAAGTTCCCGTTGTGGCTCACCAGCCTGCGCGCGCCGGAATATTCGCTGCGCGACGTGTGGCACACGCGCAAAGGCATCCGCTTCACGCATGGCCATCTGCAGACGGACGCCTATCGCGGCGCGTTGATGGATGCGGTGCCGCGCATTCCGGTTCCGGTCTATTTCTTCGAAGGCCGCAACGATCACGTCACGCCGCCGGTCTGCGTGCAGCGCTATCTGCGCCGCCTCGATGCGCCGCGCAAGGAGATGGTGTGGTTCGAACGCTCCGCGCATTTTCCGTTCCTTGAGGAACCGGAGAATTTCCATCGGGCGCTGTTGCGCGTTGCGGCGCAAACCGACGGCTGACGAATTTCTTGCGCTCGCCGGATGGCGCGGTTATCGAAGGTCATGGCCTTCCGCACCGATATTCCCGCGCGGCTCGACCGTCTTCCCTGGAGTCGTTTCCATACGCTGATCGTGATGGCGCTGGGGATCACCTGGATCCTCGACGGTCTGGAAGTGACTCTGGTGGGCTCGCTCTCCGGGGTGTTGTCCGAAACATCCACGCTGGCGCTGTCGCCCAGCCAGATCGGATTGGCGGGGAGCTTGTATGTTGCCGGTGCGGTGATCGGCGCGCTGATCTTCGGCGATCTGGCGGATCGCTTCGGCCGCAAGAAACTCTTCACCGTGACGGTGGGGCTGTATCTGGTGGCCACCATCGCGACGGGCTTCTCGTGGAATTTCGCCAGCTTCGCGATTTTCCGGATGCTGACCGGCGCGGGCATCGGCGGCGAATATTCGGCGATCAATTCGGCGATACAGGAATTCACGCCCGCACGGTTTCGCGGCCGCGTGGATCTGGCGATCAATGGCAGCTTCTGGATCGGCGCGGCCATCGGCGCGCTGGGATCGCTGGTGGTGCTGGACACCTTGCTTATTCCCGCATGGCTGGGATGGCGGCTGGCCTTCGTGATCGGTGGCGTGCTGGCGATTGTCGTGGTGTTCCTGCGCCGCTTCGTGCCGGAAAGCCCGCGCTGGCTGATGATCCACGGCGATGTGGCCGCGGCGGAATGCACCGTGGCCGATATCGAGCGGCGCGTGGAAGGGCATGCGCATGACGCGATGCCGGCGCAGACCATCGAGCTTTCCGCGACGCGGCGCAGCTTCGGCGAGATCGTGCGCGCGCTGTTCGCGCACTATCCGCGCCGCACGGTGCTGGGCATCGTGCTGATGACGACGCAGGCGTTCTGCTACAACGCGATCTTCTTCACCTATGCGCTGATCCTGACGAAGTTTTACGGCATCGCGCCAGAATCCGTGGGGCTCTACATCCTGCCCTTTGCGCTGGGCAATGTGCTGGGGCCTTATCTGCTGGGCCATCTGTTCGACACGGTCGGGCGCAAGGTGATGATCGCGGCGACCTATGCGATCTCCGGCGTCATCATGCTGGCGACCGGCTGGCTGTTCGCGCAAGGCATGGTGGGCGCGGGCACGCAGACGGTGTTGTGGTCGATCAATTTCTTCTTCGCCTCCTGCGGCGCGAGCGCGGCCTATCTGACGGTGGGCGAGAGCTTCCCGCTGGAAGTGCGCGCGCGGGCCATCGGCATCTTCTATGCGTTCGGCACGGCGCTGGGCGGAATTACCGGGCCGCTGGTGTTCGGCACGCTGATCGAGAGCGGCCAGCGCGGCGATGTGTTCCTCGGCTATGTGATCGGCGGCGTGCTGATGGTGTTCGCGGGCGCGGTAGAGATGGGACTCGGCGTCAATGCCGAGCGCCAGTCGCTGGAAAACGTGGCGCCGCCGCTGTCGCGCATCTAGCCGCGCGCATCACCTCCCCCTTGTGGGGAGGTCGAAAAAGCGAAGCTTTTTCGGGTGGGGGGATGATCGTCACGCGCGGTCCCCCCCACCCGAAAAATGGCATCGCTGCGCTCGCCATTTTATCGGCCTCCCCACGAGGGGGAGGCGATTATGCGCAATGCGTTGCTACGGCCCGTCCACTTTGAAGCCGCGTTTGCGCAGCAGCGCGGGCACGCCCTTCGGTCCGGCGAGATGGCCCGCGCCGACGGTGATGAAATAGGTGTGGTTCTCGTTCAGCATCGCGCCGATCTTGCTCACCCATCGCGCATTGCGATCCTCGAACAGCGCTTTCTCCATGCGCGGATCGGCTTTGAGGCCTTCGTTCATCAACTTGCCCAGCCGCGCTTCGTCGCCCTCCGCCCAGGCGTCGATGAGGTTGCCGAGTTCGCCCTTGTCCTTCAGCACTTCCTTCAGGCTCTCATCGAATTCCTTGATCTCCAGATCGCGGTCGTCCGGCATCAGCAGGCGGAATTGTTCTTCCGGCGTTTCCAGCGCGCGAAAATTCTTCACGCCGCGCGCCAGCGCAGCGGCATAAACCTGCCGGTCCACGCCCGCGTTCGAGGACAGATTGCGCTTGCCCATGTATCCGACTTCGATCACCAGCGCCGCGAACCACGGGCGCTTGTCCACCAGCCGCTCGGCAGGAATGCCGGACGCGGCGAGCGCGTCGCGATAGTCCTTGTCCGCCTTGGCATCGAGCAGCGAGGGCAGGGTGGTGCCTTTCGGCAGGAAGGCATGGTTGCGGACGAAGGTGGCGATGTCCGTTTGCGTGGAAGCGTCCATCGGAATCTCGAACACGAACGTGTCGGCGGCCTTCATCGCCGCCGCCACCTCTGGTGTTTGCCATTCCATGTTGGGCGGCAGGATGTGGATGGAGCCGAAAAGATAGGCCGTGCCTTTGGGGCCATGCACCGTCCACAGCGCGGGATGGGCTTCGATCTTGCCGACAAAGACGTCCGGCTGAGCGAGGCTTTCCGCAAAGGCGGGCGGGGCCAGCAGTGCAAACGCCAGGGCCGCGGCAACGAATTTCAACCATTTATGCAAGTGCGCTCCGTTCAACGATAGGCGAAGGGTGGGCTCTTCTTTTCCAGATCGCGATAGCGGTCGCGCAGCTTCGTCTGCCGCGAAACCAGCGGGATATTCGAACCCTTGATGATGACCGCGGTCGGTGCGCTCGTCACCTCCAGCGGGTCGCCGTCCCACACCACGACGTCGGCATCCTTCCCGGCTTCCAGCGTGCCGTAGCTGCCGGCGATGCCGAAGATCTTCGCCGGGTTGACCGTGAGCGCGGCCAGGGCGTGGTCCCAGTTCATGCCGTTCGCCACCGCATTGCCCGCGATCTGCGTGATGGTGCGCGCGAAATGCGCGGAACCGCCTTGCGGACGGAACGCCACCGTCACACCGGCTTGATCCAGCCGTGCCGCGTTCTTCAGCGTACCGCCAAGATCGGAAAAGCTGGCCGGAAGGTTCTGCTCGGTGTCGATCACCACCGGCACATGCGCGGCGGCAAGCTCCTTGGCGGCCTGCCAGGCTTCGCCGCCGCCCAGGATGACAAGACCAAGGTGATTGGCCTGCGTATAGGCGATGATCTGCCGGATCGTGGAGGCGCGCTCGACATGCGCCAGCAGTGGTTCCTGGCCTTGCAAGACGGGGCACAGCGCGTCCAGGTCCACGCGATTGCTGCGCTGGTCGCGATAGCCGCCGGGACGGTGATAGCCCGCGCGCTGGCCGCAATATTCGCGCGCGTCGTTCAGCGTCTCGCGGAATTTCTCCCAGATGTCCGGGCGGGCGTTTTTCTGGCCTTCGCCGCCGTTCGGCTCCAGTTCGACGATGACGCCGGCGTTCTTCTTCACCAGCAGATCGTTGCCGAGGCCGAGATGGATGACGGCGGAGGTGCCGCAGAACACGTCGCCGCAATCGGCGGGCGTGGTAAGGCTGCGCGTGACGCCCGCGATCCGCGCCACGGGAATGAGCGTGGAACTGGGATTGACGGCATCGGCCACGTCGAAGGCGGCGCTGTCCTGCGCCTGATTGGGCGTGGTGTCGTTGGTTTCGGCCACCATATCCACTTCGGTGATGCCGATCTGGGTCCATGTCGCCATCAGGCCGGGAGTCACCGGCTTGCCGTGGGCGTCGATCACCCGCGCGCCGGGCGGCGCGGCGATGTTGGCGCCGATTTGCGCGATCTTTCCGTTCTCAATCAACACATCGGCATTGTTCAGCGTGCCGCCGCCGCCAAGGGTGTGAACCTGACCGTGCTGAATCAGAATCGTGCTGCCGGCGGGTGACGGCGACGGTTGCGCGAGCGCCGCCGAAGCGAGCGCGAGCGCGGAAACGCCCGCGAGGATCAGAGACGTTCTCATTGGCCCGCGCCTCCGGTGTTGGCGTTGCCTTCCTGCCCAAGCTCGAAATCCGTGCGCGGGCTCAGTTTCGGGTTGTCGCGATCGTAGAGCAGGGCGCCGTCGATGAAGACCTTTTCGGCATGGGCATAGACGCTGAAGGGATCGCGGTCCCACACGACCACGTCGGCATCCTTGCCGTTTTCGAGCGTGCCGGTCTGGTCGAGGATGCCGAGCGTCCTGGCGGGGTTGCGCGTCATCCATGTAACGGCATGTGCGCGCGTGATGGAATAGCCCATGCGCCGCCCGGCGGCCATTGCCTTCGCCACTTCCTGGTTGAGGCGCTGGATGCCGATGGGATCGTCGGAATGGATCATCGCGCAGGCGCCGGCGTGATCCACCATCGCGAGATTTTCCTCGATGCCGTCATAGGCTTCCATCTTGAAGCCCCACCAGTCGGCCCACACGGCGGCGCAGACGTTGTTCTTCTTGAGCAGGTCGGCGACCTTGTAAGCCTCCACCGCGTGATGGAACGCGGCGATGCGGAAGCCGAATTCCTTCGACACGTCGATCATCGTGGCCATCTGGTCGGCACGATAGCAGTGCATCTGCACCGGAATCTTTTTGTCCAGAACCAGCGCCAGCGTTTCAAGGCCGATGTCGCGATCCGGCGGATCGCCTTTCTTGTCTTTCCAGTATTTGCGCCACTTCTCGCGATATTCGCGCGCTTTTTCAAAAGCGATGCGATAACCGGCGACGTTGCCCATCTGCGTCATCGGCCCGCCCTTGTTTCCATAGACGCGCTTGGGATTTTCGCCGCACGCCATCTTCAGGCCGTAAGGCGCGTTGGGGAATTTCATGGCCTGCGTGGTGACGGACGGTACGTTCTTCAGAACGACCGAACGACCCCCGATGAGGTTGCCCGAACCGGGAAGGATTTCGAGCGTCGTGACGCCGCCGGCCAGCGCGCGGGTGAAACCGGGGTCCTGCGGCCAGACGGAATTTTCCG
>JAFECN010000097.1 GCA_018242145.1 Pseudomonadota bacterium | reverse complement strand
GACGCCATTCTGGGCCAGCTTGCCAAGCGCAAGGATGTGATCGCCCTCAGCCTGCCCATCACCTATTGGGACATGCTGGGCTGGAAGGACACGCTGGCCACTGACGCCGACACCAAGCGCCAGAAAGCCTATGCGCAGATGATGTGGCGCGGTGGCGTTTACACCCCGCAGATGATCGTCGATGGCGTGAACGATGTCGTGGGCGGCCGCGATCCGCAGGTAGAAGCTTCCATCGCCGCGCGCGCCGCCGATCAGCAGGCCGTTCCGGTGCAGCTTTCCGCCGACAAGCTTGCGGTGCATGTCAGCGTCGGCGCGGCGAGCGTGAAGGATGCCAATGCCACGATCTGGCTGTTCCGCGTTCTGCCGCGCGCCAGCGTTGCGATCACCGGCGGCGAGAACAAGGGGCACACCTACACCTATCAAAACGTGGTGCGCGAAATTCGCGCGCTGGGAATCTGGAAGGGGCAGACCTTCTCGCTCGATCTGCCGCGCCAGGAATTGCTGGGCGCCTCGCACGATTCCCTCGTCGTGGTCGTGCAGCAGAGTGGCTATGGCCGCATCCTGGGCGCCGCCATGCTGGACCACACGGTTCTGGACGCGGCGCGGTGATGACGAATCGAATCTTCCTCTAGACTTGCTCCATGGCGCTCTTCTTCGACACCGATTGGTTCGATGCACGGTTGAAAGCCGCGCATCTGTCGCGCGGCGATGTCGCACGCGCTTTGGGGCTGTCCGAGGGCGAGATCGCCGAAGTCTGGAAGGATCAGCGGGAACTGTCCGCGCGCGACGTCGCCACGCTGGCGGCACTCCTTGCCGTAACGCCGCAGGAGATCGCGCAGCACGCCGGCATCTCCACGCCGGTGCCGAAACCGGCAGTTTCTGTTGCCGATCTTGCGGCGCGCCTGGAGCGCCTCGAAGCGGAGGTCGCCGCGATCAGGGACAAGCTCAAGGATCGCGGCGCGTGAATCCGCTCGCCATCGCGTTCTCTGTCGTGCTGGCGTGTTCGGCGATCCTCGCCGCCCTGCTGGCCGGACGCGCGCGGCCGTCGTCGCGCGACTATCTGCGTTTTGCCGCGGTCCTCTATTTCGCGCTCGCGTTTTGCGCCGGTCTGGCCGCAGCCGGCCTGGGCGCGATGGCGCTCGGCCTTTCGATTGCCGTCACGCAAGTCGTCTGTGCGCTGGCACCCGTGGCGCTTGCCTTCGCGGTGTTCGCCACGTTCGAGCATCCGCCGTCGGCATGGATCGCGGGCCTATTCCTGGTGCTGGCGTGCATGGCCGGCATCGCGGCGGCTGCGACCGGCAAGCCCGTGCTCTCGCTTGCGCCGTTGGCGGTGAGCGTTCTGGCCATGCTGGCCCTGTGCCTCAGGCGCTGGCGTGTGGAGAAGCGCAGCGCCGCGCATGCGTTTTTGTCTGCCTGCTGCCTGATCTGCACGGCTGCGGCTTCGCTTTCCGCCGGCGAAGGCGCGCGTATCGCGCTGATATTGTTTTCGGCAGCGGCGCTTCTGGGATTTGCGCTCGCGCTTGCGCGCCGTTCAGGCGTTGCGGTCGCAAACGCGCGCGATTTGCGCAGTGCCATGCCCGTAGGCGAGAAGCGCTGAAGAAGCATCAGGCGTTGACGGTCCGGCGAGCTGCGCCAGCACCTGCGTGACAAATGTTGGAACGAGTCGCCGCGTATCCGTCTGCGAGACGCCATGCGATGTCTCATTCTGGAACGTGCGCATGCGCGCGCGTTTCGCGCCGGCAAAACTCTCCGGCGCTGTGTTATCGTCGCGTTCACCATGAAGACCGTTGGAAAGACGGATCTTTTCCACGCGCGCATGGCCATCCCGCGCCGTTGCGGGCACGGGAAGCGGAGCGCTTATGAAAGTCCTGACCGGCATCATAACGCTCGCTTAACGCAAATCACGGGCCGCGCGTTGCGAGATGCCGCAGACCCCTACAAATTTCAGCTTTTTTAAGCTGTGCGGCCGCATCATCGACCCATAAGGCCCAAAAAGGGCCAAGGGTGGTGGGTGGTGCAAGGTCGGACGCTTCCAAAGAAGCCGTCGGAAAGCATTCGCAGTTTGGCTGCGGCGCATGACGCCGAGCGGCTGCGGCTTGCCGTGGCCGGCGCGCGCGAAGCGGTGTTCGACTGGACGATGTCCGACGATCGCATCACCTGGGATGGCGCCGTCGATCTGTTCGACGCGCATGCGCATATCGACAGGCTCGTCCGCGGCGATGGGCTGCGGCTGTGGATGGGCGAAAGCGGTCGCAAGGCGCTGGCGCTGGTGCTCGCCGATCCGTCGCCGCAGGAAACATCGTTCGAGATCGAATTCGAAGGCGCATCCGCCATGGGCTCGGCCTGGTTCGAGATGCGCGGCATCCGCCTTCCGGGCCATCACGGCCGCGCCGAGCGGCTCAGCGGCACCATCCGCCTCGTCACCGAGAAGAAGATCGAGGCGCAGCGCCTGTCCTATCTCGCCACGCGCGATGAACTGACCGGGTTCCTCAATCGCACCTCTCTGCGCGCGGAACTGGCGCGCGTCGTGGAAGCCGCGCGCGACGCGGGCCGCACTTGCGCCTATCTCGTCGCCTCGGTGGACCGGCTTGCCATGATCAACGAGGCCTATGGCTTCGGCGCCGCCGACGAAGTGATCGTCGCCGTTGGCGAACGTCTTGCCTGCGCCTTGCGCGAAACCGATGTCATCGGCCGCATCGCGGGCAACAAGCTTGGCATCATTGTGAGCGATTGCGCGGAGCGGGAAATCGCGCTGGTAGCGGAACGGCTGCGCGGCGCGGTCCGAAGCGATGTGATCGCCACGCGGGCGGGCACGGTCGCGGCCACGATCAGCGTCGGTGCGGTGTGGCTGCCGTCGGGCACGCCCTCCAGCCAGGAAGCGATGCTGCGCGCGGAAGAAGCGCTGGACCGCGCGCGCGCCAATGGCCGCGACGGATTCCACACCTATGTGAAGTCCCCGCAGCGCGAGATGGCGCGCCTGCGCTTGATGAGCATTGCCGACGAAGTTGTGGAAGCGCTCAACGAGCAGCGCCTCGTCTTCGCCTATCAGCCGATCATCTGCGCGACGTCACGCGCGGTGAAGCATCACGAATGCCTCTTGCGCATGAAGAAGCCGGACGGCTCGATCGTCGGCGCTGGCCAGTTCATTCCGGCGGCCGAGCAGCTTGGCCTTGTGCGCCTGGTGGACCGGCATGCGCTGGAGATGACGGTGGCGCAGCTTCGCGCCTATCCGCAGGCGAGCCTGGCCGTGAACGTGTCGGGCACGACAACCGGCGATTCGGCGTGGCTCAATTCTTTCGCCAACTACATCAGCAGCAACAGCGATGTGGCGAACCGGGTGATCGTGGAACTGACGGAAACCGCCGCGCTGAACGACTTCGAGGAGATCGCGCGCTTCGTGGCGCGGCTGCGCGACATGGGTTGCCGCGTCGCCATCGACGATTTCGGCGCCGGCTATACCTCGTTCCGCAATCTGCAGCTTCTGCACGTCGATATGGTCAAGATCGACGGCTCCTATGTGAAGGGTCTCGCACAATCGCGCGACAACCAGATCTTCGTGCGCACGCTGGTGGACCTGGCGCAGAACTTCAATCTGAAGACAGTCGCGGAATGGGTTGGCTCGGACGAGGAAGCCGAGATGCTTCAGGACATGGGCGTTGATTATTTTCAGGGCTTCCATTTCGGCGAGCCGTCGCTTGAATTGAAATGGTGAGTTCGTATCGGCCTCGGAAATAGGAGTCTGGTCTTTCTCTCCTCGACCTTTTGATTCAACACTATGGTTCCTGCATCCATGCGGGAATATCGCTCTTTGCATGAAGCAGGCGCCATATCTCGATTCGATCATCGCGCTCGATATAGAATATGAGATAAGGAAATCGCTTCACTTGCCGGCAGCGCAAGTCCGGAATGCCGAGTTCGTAAGCATAACGCGTGGAGCCCAGTGCGGGATAAGCCGCTATTGCTCGATAAGTGGTTTCCGCGGCATCGACAAAGGCAAGTGCGATTTTCTCACCGGCTTCGCGCGCATAGTAGAGGGCAGCTTCTTCAACATCCCGGAGCGCTCGTTCGCGTGGGGCGAGCGGTTTGGCGCTCATCGGGCGTTGCTGCGCACTCTTCTGCGAAGATCATTGAAATACGCAGCATCGGCCACACCTGCCAGCCGCGATGAAGCGCCTTCCAATAGGAGGTCGCGCAACTTCTGGCGGTCCTGATCCTTGCGGATCAACTCGCGGATATATTCGCTGCCGGTACCGTACCCGCGATCTGCCACCTGCTCTTCGACAAAGGATTTGAGGCCGTCGGGCAGCGAAATGTTCATCGTGCTCATGACGCCGACCCTGACAGCTTTGGCAAAATTTGGCAAGAAATTCTGCTGTGTTATTTGCGGTTTTGCGCCAGTTCGGAAAGCTGCCGGCGCATCGCCTCGATCTCGCTTTTCAGCTCGTTGATCTCTTCGGACTGCTTGGGCGCCGCATGGCTTGTGCCGTTCGGCTTGGCTTCGCTTTCCGCGGACGCTGTGCCCTGCATCGCGAACGGCGAAAACATCTTCACCGCACGTTCGAACATGGCGAGGTTCTGGCGCGTCATCGCTTCCAGCGCCGACGATCCGCCGCCGAAGGCCTCGGCCACGCGGTTGCGCATGGCTTCCTGGTTCTTGGCGAAGCTGTCCATCGAAAGGTCGAGATAGCCCGGCACGAAAGCCTGCAGCGAGTCGCCATAGAAGCGGATGAGCTGCCGCAGGAATTTGATCGGCAGAAGATTCTGCCCCTTGCCTTCTTCCTCGAAGATGATCTGGGTCAGGACAGAGCGCGTGATGTCTTCGCCGGTGCGCGCGTCGTGCACTTCGAATTCGGTGCCGTCCTTCACCATCTGCGCCAGATGGTCGAGCGTCACATAACTGGAGGTCTGCGTGTTGTAGAGACGCCTGTTCGCATACTTCTTGATGACGACCGGGCTTTCGCCCGTCTTTTCTTCCGCCACGTCCAACCTGCTTTTCCGCTGTGCCCGAAGGCGTTTCCCCCAACGCCTCTCAAAGGGCGCATGTGGCATTTAGTCCAGCCTGAATTGTCCAGCCTGTCCAGTGCCTTTTGCTGCTTTTCTGTGCAATGCGTCAGCAGAGGGGGGTGGTAATCGGCTGATTTTGTTGTCGATTTCGCCGCAGTTTACGACCTCTCGCATTCGCGGCATTTTTCGCGCAGACGCAACAAAACGAAATCAGGCGAGGATTCCATGGAAGAAGTTGTCATCGTTTCGGCCGCGCGCACACCGGTCGGGTCTTTCAATGGCGCATTCGCCTCCGTGCCCGCGCACGATCTCGGCAAGGCGGCGATTCAGGCCGCGCTCAAGCGCGCCGACGTCGCCGCCAAGGATGTCTCCGAAACCATCCTCGGCCAAATCCTCACCGCCAATCAGGGCCAGAACCCTGCGCGGCAGGCGAGCGTGAATGCCGGCATTCCGTATGAGACGCCGGCGTGGATCGTGAACCAGCTTTGCGGTTCGGGTTTGCGCGCTGTAGCGCTCGGCTATCAGCAGATCCTGAACGGCGATGCGAAGATCATCGTCGCGGGCGGACAGGAATCGATGAGCCAGGCGCCGCATGCCGCTTATTTGCGCGCGGGCCAGAAGATGGGCCCGCTCGAATTCGTGGACACGATGCTGAAGGACGGCCTGATCGACGCTTTCCACGGCTACCACATGGGCATCACCGCGGAGAACGTGGCGCGCGAATGGCAGATCACGCGCGAGATGCAGGACAAATTCGCTGTGGCTTCGCAGAACAAGGCGGAAGCCGCGCGCAAATCCGGCAAGTTCAAGGACGAGATCGTTCCTGTCGTCATCAAGGGTCGCAAGGGCGATGTGACGGTCGATACCGACGAATTCATCCGCGATGGCGTCACGCTCGAAGGCATTCAGGGTTTGAAGCCCGCTTTCGACAAGAACGGCACCGTCACCGCTGCCAACGCATCGGGCATCAATGACGGCGCGGCCGCGCTGGTGCTGATGACGGCGAAGGAAGCGCAGGCGCGCGGATTGAAGCCGCTGGCGCGCATCGCAAGCTGGGCGACGGTCGGTGTCGATCCGGCGGTGATGGGCTCCGGCCCGATCCCGGCCTCGCGCAAAGCCTTGGAACGCGCGGGCTGGAAAGCCGATCAGCTCGATCTCGTCGAGGCCAACGAAGCCTTCGCCGCGCAGGCCTGCGCCGTGAACAAGGACATGGGCTGGGATACGAACAAGGTGAACGTGAACGGCGGCGCCATCGCCATCGGCCATCCCATCGGCGCATCGGGCGCGCGCGTGCTCACCACCCTGCTCTACGAAATGGGCAAGCGCGACGCGCACAAAGGCCTCGCCACGCTCTGCATCGGCGGCGGCATGGGCATTGCGATGTGCGTGGAGCGCTGAGCGCTTCTACCCTTGACGGAAGGTCGCTCAAACTCGCAGCGCCGCGAAGAATTTTTCGGCGATGAGCCCGCCTCTGTGTGCTGATCCCTTTGCGCAATCTGCTACGCAAATTATTGGCCCTACCAGCGGGGAAGGGCATGACATCGCGCCAAATTTGCAATCTCGCCCGTAGCGGCTTACTCTTACCAATTACGTATCAATATACGATAGGTAAGAAAATGACTGCCACCGCGACCCTCTCGGAGAAATTCCAGATTTCTATTCCCAAGGCAGTCCGCGAAAGCCAGTGCTGGCGGCCAGGGCAGGAATTCGTCTTTATCCCTAAAGGACACGGCGTTTTGGTGATGCCAGTGCCGGAGAAAAAAGAATTGTCTGGTCTGGCCAGGGGCGCCCGGAAGACCGGCTATCGTGACCGCAACGACCGCTTCTGATGCGGGTCGTCGATACGTCCGCGTGGATCGAGTGGTTGACCGGCAGTGCGATCGGGAAACGGCTCGAAAAGGAATTGCCCGAACGGTCGCAATGGGTCGTTCCTACCGTCGTCCAGTTCGAATTGGCCAAATGGCTTTTGCGTGAGAAAGGCGAGGACGAAGCCGACCGCGTAGTTGCCTTCAGCATGAAGTGCAATGTCGTGGCGCTGGATACCCGCTTGGCCCTTCTGGCGGCGGAATTGCATCGCCAGCATGGCTTGGCGACGGCCGATGCCATCGTTTATGCAACAGCCCAAAGTACCAGTGCCGACCTATTGACCTGCGATCGCCATTTTTCCGGTCTACAAGGCGCGGTGATCTTCTGACACGCGGCGTGCCTTCCTCCGTTTCTAGAGCCGCGCCAGAACCGGCTGCCAGATCATCATCCAGGCGCCGAACGTGCCCACCGCGATGAACAGCGCGGCGATCGACAATCCCGCGCCCATGGCGGCGCGTGCTTTGGGGCTTGCGGTTTGTGCCCGGAAATAAAGCTCCAGCACAACCAGCGGCACGAGATAACAGCCGAAGGCGAGGAAGATCGCGACCGGCCCATCCAGATCGTCGCCCAGGCCGACGGGGCCCTGATTGAGCAGAATCCAGCCGAAGATGCCCACGCGGAAAAACCATTGCCCGTTCGCCACGAGCCAGGTGCGCAGCGCCCAGCGGCGGTGGCTGGCGAAGTCGCGTTTGCGCGCCGTCGCCCATGCCAGCGCAGCGAAAGCAAGGATAAGGACGCCATCGCCGCTGATCGCGATGGAACTGATGGAGCCCACCGTCGCGCCGCGCACCCACACCATGTAAAGCCCCGTCAGGCTCAATCCCATCGCGGTGAGGATGAAGGCGCGTCCGTTCCAGCGATGAAAGTGCGGCCAGCGCGCGCGTATCTGCGGGAGGATCTGCAACACCCCGCCCAAACTCACATAGGCGGCCAGCAGGGCATGCGCGCCGAAAGCCAGATTGCCCGCCAGGTCACCGGGCACATAGCCCTTCAGCAGCGCGTGGTTGCGCGTCCACCCCGCGAAATTTCCGCTGAGCGTGGACGGCCCGTAGAACAGGACAATGTAGTAGAAGAACGCGAGTTGCCCGGCGGCGGCAGCGAGAAACCAGAGCGCCGCCGATCCGTTCAGGAACGCCCGCGATGCGCGCCGTCCCCATCCGTCCGTTCCCACATCCGCCGCCAACGCCATGCACTTTCCCCTGAAATCCGCGAGACTTGGCTGTAGATAGGCAGGCGGGATTTCCGCGCCATGACATTGGGCGCCAATCGCATGATCCGAGGTAACAGGCTTGGCTGAATTGACGGTATCGGCGGGACTGGCGCGCGGCCTTGTGAACCTCGCGGTGTCGAAAGGCGCGGACCGCACGGCGTTGCTCGCGCGCGCGGGCATTGCGCAGAACGCGCTCGCCGATCAGGACAACCGCATTCCCTTCGCGAACTATGTGTCGCTGATGCGCGCGGGCAAGGAACTGGCGCACGATCCTGCGCTCGCCTTGCATTATGGCGAGACCAGCGATTTCGCCGAAGTGTCCATCGTCGGCCTCATCGGCAACGCCTCCGAGACGATGATGGAGGCGTTGCAGCAGTTGAACCGCTATGGCCGCCTCGTCGTGGAGTTCGACGGCGGCCCCAACCGCTTCGCGACCGAGCCCGGTGGCCCGGGCGGCTACTGGCTCATCGACGCGCGTAAGAAACCCAACGATTTTCCCGAACTCACCGAAAGCACCTTCGCGCGCATGATCTGCAGTCCGCGCACATTCGGCATCGCGCAGTTGGTGAAGGCGGTGGAGGTGACGCATCCCAGGCCGGAATATTCGGACGATGTGGCGCGCGTGTTCGGCGCGCCTGTCACCTACGATGCGCCGCGCAACGCGATGCTGATCGACCACAAATGGTCGGACTATCGCGTGCAACTTCAGCCGCGTTACGCCTTCGGCGTCCTGAGCCAGCACGCCGACCGGTTGCTGAAGGATCTCGAATCCTCCAAATCGGTGCGCGGAAAGGTGGAGGCGTTGCTGATGCCCGTGCTGCACAAGGGCGACGCCAGCATGGATGCCATCGCCGAGAAGATGGCGATGAGCCGGCAAACGCTCTTTCGCCGCCTGAAGGACGAGAACACAACCTTCGAAAAGTTGCTGGACGAGTTGCGCCACAAGCTCGCGCTGGATTATCTCGGCGCGAAGAAAGTGTCGGTGAACGAGACGGCCTATCTCGTCGGCTTCTCCGATCCCGCCGCCTTCTCCCGCGCCTTCAAACGCTGGACGGGAAAGAACCCGCGTGACATGCGCGCCGGGGAATAGAGAATTCGAAATGTCCGCAGGTAGATCATGGCCGTAAACCCTGCCCTCGAAGCCCCGGAAAACACCGCCGAACGCACGGCGCTGTGGCGCGCGCTGCATGTCGCGGCCGATGCGGCCCCGCACATCATCGACGATGCCATCGGACTGAAACTGCTCGCGCCGGAAGGGGATTGGCGCGCGCGGCCCGACATGGATGCACAAGGCACGCGCATCTTCCGCGCCTCCATCGTGGCGCGCGCGCGTTTCATCGAAGACCTGGTGATCGAACAGGCCGCGCGCGGCGTCGAACAATATGTGTTGCTCGGCGCGGGCCTCGACAGCTTCGCGCAGCGCCGCACGGAAATCGCCGCGCGCCTGACGGTCTATGAGGTCGATCTGCCGGGACCGCAGGCCTGGAAGCGCCGCCGTCTTCTCGAAGCCGGCTACGGCGTTCCCGCGTGGCTGAAATTCGTCCCGGTCAATTTCGAGATGCAGTCCTGGTGGGATCGGCTGATCGAATCCGGCTTCGATCCGCGCAAGCCCGCGGTGATCGCGTCCACCGGCGTCAGCCTCTACCTCACGCAGGCGGCGATCGCCGACATGCTGCGCAAGATCGCGACGCTCGCGTCCGGCTCAACCTTCGCGATGACGTTCATCATGCCGCTGGAGATGTCCGATCCGGAAGAGCGTGTCGTCTTTGAAATGGCGATGCGCGGCGCGAAGGCCAGCGGCACGCCCTTCCTCAGCATGTTCACGCCGGACCAGATGCTGACGCTCGCGCGCGATGCCGGATTGAAGAATGCGCGCGTTGTCAGCGGCGGCGATCTGGCCGCACGCTATTTTGCAGGCCGCAGCGATGGCCTCCGCCCCGGCTCGGAATCGCTGCTCATCGTTACGATTTGAGTCTCACGCCTGCTTGGCGGTGAGCTTGTCCATCGTTTTCGTTTCGAAATCGCTGGCGTCGTGGCGTTCGGGAAGCTGGCCGCTCGGTTCGCCCCAGACGCGGTTGACCATCTGCCCGCGCTTCACCGCGGGCCGCGCGCCGATCTGGTTCGTCCAGCGCAGCACGTTTTTGTATTCGTGCACGGCGAGGAATTCGCCCGCGCCATAGAGCGCGCCTTTCACCAGCCCGCCATACCAGGGCCACACCGCCATGTCGGCGATGGTGTATTCGCCGCCCGCCAGATATTCCGCTTCCGCCAACCGGCGATCCAGCACATCGAGCTGGCGCTTCACTTCCATCGCGAAACGGTCGATGGGATATTGCCATTTGGTCGGCGCATAAGCGTAGAAATGCCCGAAGCCGCCGCCCAGATAGGGCGCCGATCCCATCTGCCAGAACAGCCAGTTGAGCGTTTCGGTGCGCGCGGGCCCTTCCTTGGGCAGGAACGCGCCGAACTTCTCCGCCAGATGCATCAGGATGGACGCGGATTCGAACACGCGCACCGGCTTCTCGCCCGAGCGGTCCATCAACGCCGGAATTTTCGAATTGGGGTTGATGGCGACAAAACCGGAGCCGAACTGATCGCCGTTCTGGATATTGATGAGCCACGCATCGTATTCCGCGCCCGTGTGGCCGGCAGCAAGCAGCTCCTCGAACAGGATGGTGGCTTTCATGCCATTGGGCGTCGCCAGCGAATAGAGCTGGAACGGATGCTTTCCGACCGGCAAGTCCTTCTCATGCGTCGCGCCGGCGATGGGACGGTTGATGTTGGCAAAGCGCCCGCCATTTTCCTTGTCCCATGTCCAAACCTTCGGCGGCACATATTCGTTGGCGTCAGCCATCGTTCTCTCCCGGAGATATCGTTCTATGCTCAGATTAGCGTCGCACGAACGCAGAGGGAAAGTGGGCGCCGTCCAATCGCCTCCCCTTTGTGGGGAGGCCGACAAAATTCGAAGCGCAGCGAAGAATTTTTCGGGTGGGGGGATGCCGCATGCACAACCCCTCACCCGAAAAAGCTTCGCTTTTTCGACCTCCCCACAAGGGGGAGGTGATTTAGCGCAGCGCATTCTCCAGTTGCCGCCATGCCCTTTTCACCTTGGGGACATGGCGTTTCAGGTCGTGTTCCGCATCGAACGGCGCGCCCAATATCTGCGCGCGCGTGATCGTGAGCGCGGGCGAGGTCCACACCGTTTTCATATTAAGGCCCTTGGCCACGGTGCGAAGCTGCTTGGCGCATTTGTCGCCGCCATGCCCGCCATAGGTGACGAGCATCAGCGGCTTTGCCTTCCACTCGTCATAAAGATGATCGAGCGCGTTCTTCAGCGGCGCGGGATAGCCCCAATTATATTGCGGCGTGACGATCACGAAGCCGTCCGCGCCCGCCACCTTCGCGCTCCACGCGCGGGTGTGATCGTTGGCATAAACGCCGGTAGCGGGGATCGCGGTCTCGTCATCCATCGGCAGATGCCAGTCCTTCAGGTCCACCACCTCGCAATTCAGCGACGTGGGCCGGCGCGCCGCCACCCATGCCGCGATAGCGGGGCAGCGCCGCCCCTCGCGCACGCTGCCCATGATGATGAGGATATTGCGGGTTCTTGCCGGCATGGTCCTATTCCGTGTATGATACACGGATCATACCGGCCGCAGGAAAGGGCTGTAAAGGGTGCAGAATACACATAATGCCGACGCCATCGCCGCGGCGCTGATGGACCTGACCGGCCTCCTCAACAGCCCGCGGCAGGACGACGTGCTGCTGGAAGCCGCCGGCATCTTGCTGCCGCGCGCGCTGTTTCCGCTGCTGGTGCGCATCGGCGCATCCGGCGCTATCGGCGTGGGGCTGCTGGCGGAGCAGGTGGGCCGCGATCATTCCACCATCAGCCGCCAGGTCGCCGCGCTGGAAAAGCTCGGCCTGGTGAAGCGCCGCGCCAACGCGCAGGACAGCCGCATCAACGAAGCCGCGATCACGCCGAAGGGCAGGCAAACCGTAGCGCGCCTCACCCAAGCGCGCCGCAAACTGCTCGGAAAACTTTTGTCAGGCTGGAGCGAAAAGGAACGACACGATCTGGCGCGTCTCAATCAGAAACTGGCGGACGCGATGCGCGCTGCACAATTCACCTAATCACCTCCCCACAAGGGGGAGGCGATGTGTGCGTGCAGGCGTTGTGCGGCGTCGACTAATCCGGCAGCCCCAGATAATGCCAAAGCTGCTGCAACTGGATCAGTTCCAGCTCCACCGCCGTTTCGATCTCCTTGATGGTGCCGGGATGCTTGGTGCGGTCGGCATGGGCTTTCGTGGCCAGGTCTTTCAGTGTGCCGCTTTCGGTGGCGCCGTTGGCGTCGGTGCGTTGCCAACCGGGTTTGGTCAGGCGGTTCGTCAGGTCGTCCTGCGAATATT
>JAFECN010000096.1 GCA_018242145.1 Pseudomonadota bacterium | reverse complement strand
GAGAAAGACATTTGAGCAGATTTTCCGGCGGGAGAACGTCAACGCCGCCTATATCGAGGGCGACGCCTTCCATCGCTTCAACCGCCAGGAAATGCGAGACCGCATCTCCGAGGAAAACGCGCGCGGCAACAAGCAGTTCAGTCATTTCAGCGCGGAAAGCAATCTCTTCGAAAAGCTGGAAGAAACCTTCCGGAGTTATTCCGAAAACGGAACCGGGCTGACGCGCCATTACATTCACGATGCCGCGGAGGCCGCGGCGCACAATGCGCCACAGGGCACCTTCACAGCGTGGGAGGAATTTCCCGAAAAGACCGATCTTCTGTTTTATGAGGGGCTGCACGGCGCCGTCGTCACCGAGACGGTGAATGTCGCGCAATATGGCGACCTGAAGATCGGCGTCGTGCCGGTGATCAACCTGGAATGGATCCAGAAAATTCACCGGGACAAGGCGACGCGCGGTTATTCCACCGAAGCCGTCACCGACACCATCCTGCGCCGCATGCCGGACTATGTGCATTACATCGTTCCGCAGTTCACCCAGACCGACATCAATTTCCAGCGCGTGCCGACGGTGGATACGTCCAATCCTTTCATCGCCCGCTGGATACCGACACCCGACGAATCCATGGTCGTGATCCGCTTTCGCAATCCGCGCGGCATCGATTTTCCCTATCTGCTGTCGATGATCCCCGGAAGTTTCATGTCGCGGGCCAATTCGATCGTTATTCACGGCGGCAAGCTGGATCTGGCGATGCAGCTCATCCTCACGCCGATGATCCTGAAACTCATGGACAGGCGCAGGCGCGCATAACGCGGGGAACGACCATGGCACGCATCACGCTCAGGCAATTGCTCGATCACGCCGCCGAATATGGATACGGCGTTCCGGCCTTCAACATCAACAACATGGAGCAGGCGCTGGCGATTATGGAGGCGGCGCAGGCCGTCGACGCACCTGCCATCCTCCAGATCAGCCGCGGCGCGCGCTCCTATGCGCGCGACATCATGCTGGCGAAGATGATCGAAGCGCTGGAAGAGCTTTATCCGTCCATCCCGATCTGCGTGCACCAGGATCACGGCAATGAGGAAGCGACCTGCCTCAGCGCCATCCAGCACGGCTTCACCTCCGTGATGATGGATGGATCGCTGGAAGCTGACGCCAAAACGCCCGCCGACTACGCCTACAATGTCGGCATCACTCAGCGCGTCTCGTCCATGGCGCATGCCGTTGGCGCTTCGGTCGAGGGCGAGCTTGGCGTTCTGGGCTCGCTCGAAACCGGGCAGGGCGAGAAAGAAGACGGCCATGGTGCGGAAGGGGTTCTCAGCCACGACCAACTCCTGACCGATCCGGCGCAGGCGGTCGATTTCGTTTCGAAGACGAAGGTCGATGCGCTGGCCATTGCGATGGGCACCAGCCACGGCGCCTACAAATTCAGCCGCAAGCCCGACGGCGACATTCTGGCGATGAAGGTGGTGGAGGAGATCCACCGCCGCCTGCCCACCGTGCATCTGGTGATGCACGGCTCATCGTCCGTGCCGCAGGAATTGCAGGATCTGTTCAACGCCCATGGCGGCGAGATGCCGCAAACCTGGGGCGTGCCGGTGGACGAGATCGTGCGCGGAATCCAGCACGGCGTGCGCAAGGTGAATATCGACACCGATTGCCGTCTCGCCATGACGGCGCAATTCCGCAAGGTTGCCAAAGCCCACACGTCCGAATTCGATCCGCGCAAATTCCTGAAGCCGGCGATGGATGCGATGCGCGACCTTTGCCGCAACCGCTTCGAGCAGTTCGGAACCGCGGGCAAGGCATCCGGCATCAAGATCATTCCCCTGTCCGAAATGGCGAAGCGCTATCGCAGCGGCGCGCTCGATCCCGCTTTCGCCAAAGCCGCCTGAACCTTCGAGGAGGAACACGACCATGAACAAGAGAGAGACGGTTTCTGGCGCGGAACGCTATCGCTCCGGCGTCATGGAATATCGCAAGATGGGCTATTGGGAGCCGGACTATGTGCCCAAGGATACCGACCTCATCGCGATGTTCCGAGTCACGCCGCAGGACGGCGTGGACGAAATCGAAGCCGCCGCCGCCGTCGCGGGCGAAAGCTCGACGGCCACATGGACCGTGGTGTGGACGGATCGTCTGACGGCCTGCGAGAAATATCGCGCCAAGGCTTTCCGCGTCGACGCCGTGCCGAATGCGCCGGGGCAATGGTTCGCCTATATCGCCTACGATCTGGACCTGTTCGAACCCGGCTCCATCGCCAACCTCACGGCCTCGATCATCGGCAACGTCTTCGGCTTCAAGGCGGTGAAAGCGCTGCGCCTCGAAGACATGCGCATTCCGGTCGCCTACCTCAAAACCTTCCAGGGACCGGCAACCGGCATCGTCGTCGAGCGCGAGCGCATGGACAAGTTCGGCCGCCCGCTGCTCGGCGCGACGGTGAAACCGAAGCTGGGCCTTTCGGGCCGCAACTACGGGCGCGTTGTGTATGAAGCGCTGAAAGGCGGCCTCGATTTCACCAAGGACGACGAGAACATCAACAGCCAGCCCTTCATGCATTGGCGCGAGCGGTTTCTGTATTGCATGGAAGCGGTGAACAGGGCGCAGGCATCGAGTGGCGAGGTGAAGGGCCACTACATGAACGTCACCGCGGGTACGATGGAGGAAATGTACGAGCGCGCCGAATTCGCCAGGGATCTGGGGTCCATCATCGTCATGATCGATCTGGTGATCGGGTACACGGCCATCCAGTCCATGGCCAAATGGGCCCGCAAGAACGACATGATCCTGCACTTGCACCGCGCAGGCAATTCCACTTATTCGCGCCAGAAGAACCACGGCATGAACTTCCGCGTCATCTGCAAATGGATGCGCATGGCGGGCGTGGATCACATCCATGCCGGAACGGTCGTCGGCAAGCTGGAAGGCGATCCGCTGATGATCGCTGGCTTCTACGACACGCTGCGCGAGGACAAGCTGAAGGCCAATCTGGAGCGCGGCCTGTTCTTCGACCAGGACTGGGCGTCCTTGAACAAGGTCCTGCCTGTGGCATCCGGCGGCATCCATGCCGGGCAGATGCACCAGTTGATCCATTACCTCGGTGAAGACGTCATCCTGCAATTCGGCGGCGGCACCATCGGCCATCCGATGGGCATTCAGGCGGGCGCCACGGCCAATCGCGTGGCGCTGGAAGCGATGATCCTGGCGCGCAACGAAGGCCGCGACTACTTCAACGAAGGGCCGGAGATTCTGGCCACGGCCGCGCAGCACTGCACGCCGCTGAAAGCCGCGCTCGATACCTGGAAGAACGTCACCTTCAACTACGAATCCACCGACACGCCGGACTTCGTGCCGACCGCAACCGTTTCAGGCTGAGGAAAAACACATGCGCATTACCCAAGGCTGCTTTTCGTTCCTGCCCGATCTGACGGACGAGCAGATCACAAAGCAAGTTCAGTATTGCCTCGAGAACAAATGGGCGGTGAATTTCGAAACCACCGACGATCCGCATCCGCGCAACACCTATTGGGATTTGTGGGGGCTTCCCATGTTCGACCTGAAGGATGCGGCGGGCGTGATGATGGAACTGGCGGCGTGCCGCAAGGCGAATGGCGGCAAATATATCCGCCTGTCGGCGTTCGATTCCTCGCATGGCTGGGAATCGGTGAAACTGTCCTTCATCGTCGGCCGTCCAGCCAGCGAAGACGGGTTCATGCTGGTGCGACAGGAAGCCGGCGGGCGCAAGCTCCGTTACACCACCCGCAGCTACGCCACCGACAAGCCGGAAGGCCAGCGCTATAAATGACGGACACGGCGCCCACGGCGGAATTGCCGGCGCAAGTGGATTTGCGCGCCGAATTCGATTCGGCGGGCATCGCGGACATTCTCGCCTCGTTGGACCGCGAACTGGTGGGCCTGGTGCCCGTGAAAACCCGCATCCGCGAGATTTCCTCGCTGCTGTTGGTGGAAAAGGTGCGCAAGAAATTCGCGCTGTCCAGCGAGCCGCCGACCCTGCACATGTCGTTCACCGGCAATCCCGGTACCGGCAAGACGACGGTAGCCCTGCGCATGGCCGACATCCTGCACAAACTTGGCTTCGTGCGGCGCGGTCATCTGGTGTCGGTCACGCGCGACGATCTGGTCGGGCAATATATCGGCCACACCGCGCCCAAGACGAAAGAGATCTTGAAGAAGGCCATGGGCGGCGTGCTGTTCATCGACGAGGCCTATTATCTTTACCGCCCGGAGAACGAGCGCGACTACGGACAGGAAGCTATCGAGATATTGCTGCAGGTGATGGAGAACCACCGCGAAGACCTCGTCGTCATTCTGGCGGGCTATGCGGACCGGATGGACAAGTTCTTCGCCAGCAATCCGGGCTTCCGCTCACGTATCGCCCATCACATCGACTTTCCCGATTATTCCGACGCGGAACTGCTCAAGATCGCGGAGATATTGCTGGCGCAGCAGAATTATCACCTCAGCCCCGCCGCGCGGGGCGCGCTGGTCACCTATATCGCCGCGCGTCGCCAGCAGCCGCATTTTGCGAACGCGCGCTCCATCCGCAATGCGCTGGATCGCGCGCGGCTGAGACAGGCCAATCGCATATTCGATGCCGGCGGCGCCGTTGGCATCGATGCGCTTTCCACAATCGAAGCGCCCGATATCCTGGCGAGCCGCGTGCTTCAGGAAGCGACGAAGGGATAGAGCCATGCTCAAAGCCATTGTCTTCGACGTGGATGGCACGCTGGCGGACACCGAGAATGTTCATCGCGTATGCTTCAATCGCGCATTCGTCACCGCCGGATTGCCCTGGCACTGGACGCAAGCCGAATATGGCGAGTTGCTGAAGAAAACCGGCGGCAAGGAAAGACTTACGCATTTTATAGATACGTTTCATCCCGGCGCCTTCACGGCGCAGGAGCGCGATTTGCTGGTCGCGGATCTGCACCGGGCCAAGACACGGTTTTACGAGCGCACGATCCTGCATGGATCCATGCGGCTCCGCCCGGGCGTGGCATCCTTGATCGCAGCGGCGCATGCGGCTGGCGTCCGGATGGCAATTGCCACCACCACAAGCCCGCCCAATGTCATCGCTTTGCTCAAATCGACATTGGGGCCGGATGCGCTGTCCCTGTTCGATGCCATTGTGGCGGGCGATAGCGTGGTTCGCAAAAAACCCGCGCCCGACGTTTATCTGCGCGCGCTCAAACACCTGAAGCTTTCTCCCAGTGCGTGCATCGCCATCGAAGACTCGCACAACGGCTTGCAGGCCGCACTGGGCGCCGGGTTGCCCACCCTTGTCACACCCAGCACCTACACAGCGATGGAAGACTTCACCGGCGCTCGGGGCATCGTAAGTTCCTTGACGGACCTTGCAGCGGACAAAGCCGAGGAAGAGCAAGGACCGGCGATCCTGAAATCCCTCTGCGCGCTGCACACGCGCGAAAGCCTGTCGATTGTATAGTGTCGCCAGCATGTTCCTGGCGGCAGGCCCAAATCCTCGGCAAGGTGAAACATTCACAAGGTTATTGCGTTCTGACAGGGAGTCTCATCGACCTCACCCAGATGGAGGTGTTCCATGTATTCGGGAATCGACTATATCGGCGTCATCGTCGCTGCCATCATGATCCTGGGGCCGCTGGTAGCGGGTCAATCTCACGTCTCGCATAACAGCAACGCCGCGCCCGTCACGCAGTCCCAACCGCAATAGTCACGCAATCGACCTTATCTGTCTGGCGCGCCATCCGCGCATCCACCATTAGTGTGGGTCGGACGCTCCGTGGTCCATGTGCATTTCGCGCAGCACTTGGCCGACGCAATACAAACCGCGCGCGACATCGTCCAGCGAGCAACGTCCTTCTTCCCAGAAGATACTGAGTGTACGCGCCACAGGAGCCAGCAGTTGGAGGTAGATTTGCTCGCGCGTGACGCCGCTGTCCACAACGGTTTGCAACCGGCGGACAATGTCCGCGCTGTCCATCACCAGAAACAATTCCGCTACCGCGTGCGCATCGCCGAAATTGGCGATCGACGCTGCCGTTGTTCTCATCGTTCGATCGGTGTGTGCGAGCAGAAGCCGCGGAATGATCTCGCTCTCGATCATGGTGACAAGCAGCGAACGGGCGGCGGGAGGAAATTCCCGACACGATCTTTCACGGGGATCGGAGACCGCTTCGGATTCGGCTTCACATGCCGAGAATTCGGATAGAACAGCCATTTGCTCTCCCCCCATTCGGCCGCCCGG
>JAFECN010000095.1 GCA_018242145.1 Pseudomonadota bacterium | reverse complement strand
TGGTGAAACCGATTTCCTTGGAGCCCTTCAGCGCCGCGTCGAACGGCTTTTCGCCTTCCTCGACATGGCGCACGATGTTTTCGAGCATGACGATGGCGTCGTCCACGACGAAGCCCACCGATAGCGTCAGCGCCATCAGCGAAAGATTGTCCAGGCTGTAGCCCAGGAACGACATGCCGGCGAAGGTGCCGATCACCGCGATGGGCAACGCCAGCGACGGGATGATCGTCGCCATCAGCGTGCGCAGGAACACGAAGATCACCGCCACCACCAGAATGGCAGCGATCACCAGCGTCTCCTCCACGTCGTTCACCGAATCGCGGATGGATTTGCTGCGGTCGTAGAGCACGTTCAGCGTCATCGTCGCCGGAAGCTGCTCCATGAAGTGCGGCAGGATGCTCTTGATCTCGTCCACCACCTGAATGGTGTTGGAGCCCGGCTGGCGCTGGATGGCCAGAACGATGGCGCGCTTCTGGTTGTACCAGCTCGCCAAGAACTTGTTCTCAACGCTGTTCACCGCGCGGCCGACGTCTTCCACGCGCACCGGCGCGCCGTTCCGGTAGGCGATGATCTGCTTGTTGAAGACCTCGGCGTTCTCAAGCTGGCCCTTGGAATGCACGACGATGGAGCGCGTGGTGCCGTTGAGCGAGCCGGTGGGGATGTTCGGGTTGGCGTCGTTGGCGATATTCGCCACCTGATCGATGCCGATGCCGCGCGCCGCCAGCGCCACCGGATCGACCTGGATGCGCACCGCGAATTTCTGCGAGCCGTGCACATCCACTTCCGCCACGCCGTTCAGGGTGGAGATCTGCCGCGCCAGAAGCGTTTCGGCGTATTTGTCCACTTCCTGCAGCGGCAGGGTGGGCGAACTCATCGCCAGATACATGATCGGCGAATCCGACGGATTCACTTTGCGCATGTGCGGCGGCACGGGCATGTTCTGGGGAAGCTGGTGCGCCGCGGCGGAAATCGCCGATTGAACGTCCTGCGCCGCGCCGTCGATGTTCCGGTCCAGATCGAACTGGATCACGATCTGCGTGGAGCCCTGCGTGCTCGAAGAGGTCATCGAGCTGACGCCGGCGATGGTCGAGAACTGGTTCTCCAGCGGCGTCGCCACTGCCGAAGCCATGGTGTCCGGGTCCGCGCCGGGAAGCTGCGCATAGACCACGATGGTCGGGAAATCGACCGCCGGAAGCTCGCTCACCGGCAGCGACGAGTAGCCGAACAACCCGAAGATCACCAATCCCGCCATCAGCAGGATGGTCATCACGGGCCGGCGGATGAAGGCTTCGGAGACGTTCATTGCGCGGCGCTCTTGCCGCCGCCCTGTGTGTTGCGGCGCAGGATGTCCACGGGCTTGCCCGGAACCACGCGAAGCTGGCCGTCGGTGATCACCGGCTCGCCCGGCGTCAGCTTGCCTTCAACGGTGGCATGGGTGTTGTCGTCGTGAAGCACGGTCACGGGAACGAACACGGCCTTGCCGTCCACAACGCCATACACGTAGCGCCCGTTCGGCCCCACATTCACCGCATCGTGCGGAACCACCAGCGCGTTGCGGAACTGGTTCAGCGCCACGCCCACGTCCACAACCTGTCCCGGCACCAGCTTGTTGTCGGCGTTGGGGAAGGTCGCGCGCAATTCGATCGTGCCGGTGGTCGCGCTCACCGCGTTGCCCACGAAATCCACCTTCGCGCTTTCCTGCGTTTGCCCGGCGTTGTGCACCTGCACATTCGCGATCAGATCGCCGGCCGCCATGCGTTCCTGAATCCGCGGCAGGTCCGATTGCGGCAGGAAAAACGACACCTTCACCGGATGGATCTGCGTGATCGTCACCAGCGGATTGGTGTTGTCGTTCGCCTTGATGATGTTGCCGGGCTGAATGAGGATCGGCCCCGTCTTGCCGTCCACCGGCGAAACGATGACGGCGTATTGCAGGTTGAGCTGCGCCGTATCCACCGCCGCCTTGTCCGCTTGCACCGTGGCCGCCAGCGCCTTGGCCTGCGCCACGAACTGGTCGCGCTGCGACGCCGAGGCGGCGCCCATCTTGGCGAGGATGGAATAGCGTTTCGCATCGTTCTGCGCGCTGGCGAGCGAGGCGGCGTCGCGCGCCATCGTCGCTTTGGCCTGCGCCAGCGCGGCCTCGAACGGACGCGGATCGAGGCGGAAGAGGATATCGCCCTTCTTCACCATCTGGCCTTCGGTGAAGGCCGCCGATTCAAGCTGGCCGTCCACAAGCGCGGTCACGTTCACCGTCGCATTGGCGATGATGGTGCCGATGGTCTGTTCATAGGCGGTGACGTCGTGCCGGACGACATCCGCGGCGCGCACCGGCGGCGGCGGAATCACCCGCGCCGGTGGCGCGGTGAAGGCATTGATCAGGTACCAGACGATGGCGAGGGCCACGACGATGCCCACCACCCCCAGGATCAGCCGTGTGCGCGGATGGGCCTGCCGCAACGCGCTCGGAATGTCCCGCGCCGCCGATGGCGCGGACGGAGGCAGTTCGGGAAGCCTGATATTCATTGCCATCCAAATCTGTAACGCGGGGCTTGTCAGCGCGGGCATTTTCGCGGGGGCGCACATGCCCCAATGCGGGCTCCGGCGAACCGGGATTCCGCATTCTGGGACATGGCAATACCCATCGAAGCCGCGCCATGCCACGCCAAAATAGTCACTTTCTGTCAGCGCTTCGTGAGCGGCAGTTAAGGCGGCTGTGCCCGGATCGGCTGTGGCGAAGGTCCGAAGGCGCGCGGCCGACCGCTTGTGTAAGCCGAAACCGGGAAATATCCGCTCGGGAATCGGTAAATATCTATTATTTACAATGGCTTGGTAGATGCTGCGGCAACATGGTTTGCGGTTGCGAAGGCGCACGTCTATAAGCGCGCGCTCTCCCGAACGCGCCGGACCCCATGGATATTCGCAACATCGCCATTATTGCTCACGTCGACCACGGCAAAACGACGCTGGTGGACCAACTGCTGAAACAGTCCGGTTCCGTCCGCGACAATCAGCACATGGAAGAGCGCGCGATGGATTCCAACGATCTGGAGCGCGAGCGCGGCATCACCATTCTGGCCAAATGCACCAGCGTCGATTGGAACGACCACCGCATCAACATCGTGGATACGCCCGGCCATGCCGATTTCGGCGGCGAGGTGGAGCGCATCCTGTCGATGGTGGATGGCGTGGTGCTGCTGGTCGATGCGGCGGAATCGGTCATGCCGCAGACCAAGTTCGTGCTGTCCAAGGCGCTGAAGCTGGGCCTGAAACCCATCGTCGTCATCAACAAGATCGACCGGCAGGACGCGCAGCCGGACGAGACGCTGGAAAGCATCTACGATCTGTTCCTCGCGCTGGAAGCCAACGACTATCAGCTCGATTTTCATGTTCTCTATGCGTCGGGCCGCAACGGCTGGGCCGTCGCGGACCTGAAGGACGAGCGCAAGGATCTCTCCCCGCTGTTCGCGCGCATCGTCGCCGACATCCCCACGCCCAAAGCCGCTGAGAAGGCGGGCGACGACTATCCCTTCACCATGCTGGTGACGACGCTGGAAGCCGATCCCTATCTCGGCCGCATCCTGACGGGCCGCGTGGAAACCGGCGCGATCACCGTCAACCGCGTGATCAAGGCGCTGAACGCAGACGGCAAGGAAATCGAGCGCACGCGCGTGACCAAGTTGCTGGCCTTCCGCGGGCTGGCGCGCGTGCCGGTCGCGCGCGTGGAAGCGGGCGATCTTGTCGCGATTGCAGGCCTTCCCGCCGCCACGGTCGCCGATACGCTGTGCGACGTGCAGGTGGACGCACCGATCAAGGCGATCCCGATCGATCCGCCGACTCTCGCCATCACGCTGGCGGTGAACGACTCCCCGCTCGCGGGCCGCGAGGGCGACAAGGTGCAATCCCGCGTGATCCGCGACCGCCTGTTGCGCGAATCCGAAGGCAATGTCGCGATCAAGGTGAAGGAAACGGGCGAGGGCGCCTATGAAGTCTCCGGCCGCGGCGAGTTGCAGCTCGGCGTTCTCATCGAAACCATGCGCCGCGAGGGCTTCGAGCTTTCGATCTCGCGCCCGCGCGTGATCTTCCAGACCGGCGAGAACGGCGAGCGTCTGGAGCCGATCGAGGAAGTCACCATCGACGTGGACGATCCCTATGCCGGCACGGTGATCGAAAAGATCTCCCTGCGCAAAGGCGAACTACAGGACATGCGCCCGACCGGCGCTGGGAAAACGCGCCTGGTGTTCTACGCGCCGTCGCGCGGGTTGATCGGCTATCACGGCGAATTCCTCACCGACACGCGCGGCACCGGCGTCATCAACCGCATGTTCCATTCCTATGCGCCGTACAAGGGTGCCGTCGAAGGCCGCCGCAACGGCGTTCTCATTTCGACGGGCGACGGCGAAGCGGTGGCCTATGCGCTGTGGTATCTGGAAGAGCGCGGCAAGCTGTTCGCCGTGCCGGGCACCAAGGTCTATCAGGGCATGATCGTGGGCGAGCACAGCCGCGACAACGATCTGGACGTGAACCCCCTGCGCGCCAAGCAGCTCACCAACATCCGCACCACCTCGAAAGACGAAGCCGTGCGGCTCACGCCCATCACGCCGATGACCCTGGAACAGGCCATCGCCTACATCGAGGACGATGAGCTGGTCGAAGTGACCCCGCAATCCATTCGCCTGCGCAAGCGCGAGTTGCTCCCGCACCTGCGCAAGCGCGCGAAGGCGGACGCGGAGTAACGGCGCTTTTCATTTTGCGCCCCATTTTGGGCTTGGCGAAAGCGCCAATAACGAATAGCGAAGAGGCTGGCGGACCGGGCAACCATTCGCTATTCGCCACTCGCTATTCGCTTTGTGAATGCGGAGCCGCCGTATGAGCATTGACACCGACACCATCGCCTTCGCCCACAGCCTCGCCGACGCGGCGGCGGATGTCGTTCGCCCCTATTTCCGCCAGCGCATCCAGGTGATCGACAAGGGCGCCACCGGCCCCAAGCCGATCTTCGATCCGGTGACGGAGGCCGACCGCGCCGCCGAAACCGCCATGCGCAAGCGCATCAAATCCGAACGCCCGCTGGACGGCATTCTGGGCGAGGAGCACGGCCATGAGGAAAGCAAAAGCGGCCTCACCTGGATTCTCGATCCCATCGACGGCACCCGCGCCTTCATCACCGGCCGCCACACCTGGGGCACGCTGATCGCGTTGCATGACGGCACGCGGCCCACGCTCGGCATCATCGACCAGCCCATCCTGCGCGAGCGCTTCATCGGCCACAGCGGCAAGAGCGAGATGATCACGGCGGAGGGCCGCGCGCCGCTCCGCGTGCGTCCCTGCTCGGCGCTGTCGCAGGCCGTGGTTTCGACGACGCATCCCTGGGGCTATTTCGACCGCAAGCAGCGCGCCGCTTTTGAAAGCGTGTGCGAGAATGCGCGCATGAGCTATTTCGGCGGCGACTGCTACGGCTACGCGCTGCTCGCGATGGGCTTCATCGACATCGTTATCGAGGGGCGGCTCGCGCCCTGGGATGTCGCCGCGCTCATTCCGGTGATCGAAGGCGCGGGCGGCATCGTCACCGATTGGGACGGCAAGCCCTTCGCCATGGGCGGCAGCGTCATCGCCGCCGGCGACAAGCGCGCCCATGCCGAAGCAGTGAAGATCCTCAAGGGCAAGGGCTGAGAAAGTCCAAAAGAGAAGTTGTCACGCAGAGGCGCAGAGCCGCAGAGCCGCAGAGGAGCGCGGCTGTTTGCGATGCGATGCAAGCCTTCTTTCAGAGTGGATGCCCCGAAATTGATAAGCAGACCGAGGGCAAATTCATCAGCCGCAAATAGGTCAGCAACTGCTTGGAATGCACGGGCGCAAGGCGCTCGACCGATTTCAACTCGACGACAACGCGGGCTTCGACGAGCAGATCGACGCGGAACGCATCGCGAAAAGACAAGCCGTCATATTCAAACGATACCGGGATTTGTCGAGCGGCGCGCAGTCCGCGCCGCTCAAGTTCTTTGGCAAGCAGCGCCTCATAAACACTCTCCAGCAATCCCGGTCCGAGTGCCCGATGAAGTTTCAATGCCGCATCCACAATCTCGCCGGTGAGTCTGTCGCGTTCCGCCATGTCTCTGCGCCTCTGCGGCTCTGCGTGCAAATTTGGCGGAAACCTGTCGCGAAACTATGGAAGAAGTTTCGCAAAATTCATCAGGCGTATCGTCCCACAAACGCATCGAACGCGCTCCAGAAGCGGGCGCGGATGGGGTCGCTCTCCATCAGGATCTCGTGCTCGGCCTCGGGCATGTCGAACAATTCGCCGTGCGGCAGGCGCTGGATGAATGCGCGCTCCGCCGTCACGTCCACGATGCGGTCCTTGCCCGCCGCGCACAGAAGCACCGGCGTGGTGATCGCTTCGGCATAGCCGGGCGCCTGCATCGCCGCCATGCTGCGATAGGCTGCTTCCAGCCAGCCCCATGTGGGGCCCGCAAGCCTGAGATCGGGATGCGCGCGCAGGAAATCCTGCGTGCGCTGGAACCGCGCGCGGTCGGACGTCACAAGCTGGGTGTCGAACGTGATCTTGTGCGGATCGCGCCCATCCATGCCCCACACCCAGTCGTTCTGCGCGCCGAGCTGGTATTCGAGCCAGCAGGCGGCGCGCGCCAGCACCGGCGGATAGCCGCGCGTCAGCGCGCGGATCATCGGCGCGGACAGCACCGCGCATTTGAACGCATTCGGCCGCTCATGCATCGCCCGCAGCGCGATATGCCCGCCCATCGAATGCGCCAGCACCACGGGCGGAGAGTCCGAAAGCGGCTTCACCACCTCGTCCAGGAATAGCCACAGCGCGGAATCGTAATCGCGGAAATTGCCGATATGCGCCTTCAGGGGATCGGCCAGCATGCGATAGCTGCCGCCCTGTCCCGGCCAGTCGAAGGTGGCGACCGTGAAGCCGCGCGCCTGCAATTCGCCGATCACTTCGACATATTTCTCGATGAATTCCGTCTGCCCGTGCAGCAACAGGCAAACGCCGCGCCCCGTGGCTCCGGGCGCGGCGTCGAAAACCTGACAGCGAAGGCGCTTGCCGTCGCGGGTGGCGATGTAATGCGGGGTCGAAGCCGTTGCCATGGCGAGTAGCGAGTAGCGAATAGCGAGGTGAAATTCTATTCGCTATTCGCCATTCCCTATTCGCTCTCTTACCCGCGCGCCTTGGCGAGGATCGGGCCGAGCTTCATGGCCAGGCCCATGTCGCCCGCCACGCGCAGCTTGCCCTGCATGAAGGCGCTGGTGCCATCGAGTTCGCCCTTCACCATCTTCTCGAAATCCGACAGGGCGACCGAGATCGTGCAATCCGCGGCTTTGCCGTCGCCGTCCGTCACCGTGTTCGGCGTGGACTTGCCGTCGATCAACACGCTGCCCGGCTCGCCGAAATCGAACTTGAGCGTGCCGCCGAGGCCGGAATTGTCGCCAATGGCGGGACCCATCTGCGCGATGATCTGCTTGACCTGTTCCGAAGCCATAACTGTGTTCCTTCCCTTGATATGAACCTGAAAATCCAGCTCCCACCCCCAGCAAGGTGGTCCCGGATTTCGGGCTTCCAGCCGAGGCAAGCCGGATATGAGCATTTGTCACCCATCGGCACAACTCCCGGAGGCGCGCCGCTTCCAGGCATTGGCGGCGGCGCCAGCCCGCACTAAGCTTCGCTGCAGCAGAGTGTTCGGGGGTATCGATCGATGGGGCGATCGGATCGCGCTGGCGTCATCCAATTCCTGCAATCCAATGCGCAGGACGACGATGTCGATATCGCCGAGCGCCGCGCGCGCATGGACAGGCTGTCCGAATTCTTTCCGCCCGTTGAGGGCACGGACATCGAACCGGCATCGCTGGGCGGCGTGAAAGGCGAATGGTTGCGCCCGCGCCATGCGCGCCGCGATGCCGTTCTTCTCTATCTGCATGGCGGCGGCTATGTGGTGGGTTCGCCCCAATCGCATCGCCATCTCACCGCCGCCATCGGCGCGGCCGGCGGCGTGTCGGTGTTCTCCGCCGATTATCGTCTCGCGCCGGAGCATCCGTTTCCGGCGGCGGTGGACGATGGCGTGGCCGCCTACAAGGCACTGCTCGATTCCGGCATCGCGGCGAACAGAATCGCGATTGCTGGCGACAGCGCGGGCGGCGGCCTGACGCTCGCCACCCTGCTTGCCGCGCGCGACAGGGGATTGCCGATGCCGGCTTGCGCGGTGGCGATTTCGCCCTGGGCCGATCTTGCGCAAAGCGGCGACGCCTATCGCACGCGCGCGGGGCGCGATCCGATAATCACCAAGGACGGCCTCGATCAGATGGCTGCGGCGTATCTCGGCGGTGCGGATGCAAAGACTCCGCTGGCCTCGCCCGCCTATGCGGACTTCAAGGGCCTGCCACCGCTGTTGATCCAGGTCGGCAGCGAAGAGGCGCTGCACAGCGACGCCGAAGCGGTGAAGGCGCGCGCGGAAGACGCGAATGTCGAAGTGTCGTTCGAAAGCTGGGCCGGCATGGTGCATGTCTGGCATGCGTTCCACCCCATCCTGTCCGAAGGGCGCGATGCCGTCGCGCGCATCGGCTCCTATCTGAAGGCGCACATCGCATGAGCCTGATGGACGAGGACGAAGACATTCTGGACACGGCGCTTCCCGAGCATCCGCAGAAGCGCGATGCGATGGGCAATGCGTTCTTCTACCATCACTTCGTGATGATGCTGTACATCCTGGCGGGATGGGTCGTCCCCTTCCGCCCCGCGCTATGGTTCTACGTCTTCTTCATTCCGTCGGTGGTGCTGCAATGGCGGGTGAACCGGAACACCTGCATCCTCAACAACATCGAGACGATGATCCGCACCGGCCAATGGCGCAGCGCGCCGGGCAAGAACTCCGAAGAAGGCGGCTGGCTGTGGACGCTGGCGCGCAAGCTGACCGGCTGGGACATCTCGCACTTCGCGATGGACGTCTTTATCTACTGCCTGATGGGCACCTTCCTGCTGCTGGGCCTCAGCCATTTGAACGGCTGGCTGTTCTGGGGCGAGTAAGGCTGCGGAGCGGCGTTGCAAAGACGAGGCACGCTTGGGGCGCAATCACCACGCTATTGGCGCTATTCGGCAGCACGATGCCTATTGCGGCAACTTCGCTGCGTATTCGGGAAATTATCAGTACGCACCATTAAGTCATGGTCTTGAAATTGTATTTATAAACAAGCAGCAAAAACGCAGCTCCAATTCCTCCCATCACAATCAGATGCAACGTGCCGTTCAGGAGCAAAAACGCCGTCAGCAGAAGAGCGACGGACAGCAGAAAGAAAAGATATATGCCCCAGACATTGGCGAAGTGGCCCGCAAACGGTCCCCACAGATAGTTTCGCAACAGCATGTAAGCCATGACCGGAATGGCGATCGCGAAAAACAACTCGTAAGGCTGCTCGTGACTGGGAGGCAATGTGTAATCGGCCAAATATTTCAAACGGCCAGTCACAAAGATCGCAGCAAGACAAAGGATGGCCGCAAACCAGATGCCCAGAACGGCCGATTTCGGGATGTTTGCGGTCTTCTGCAAAAACCTTGTCATGGCCGCTCCGAAGGGGCGGAACGATCCCATCCGGATCGTTCCACTGGAATCTATCGCTGTATTCTGGCGCTCGATTACTTCTGCGAGCGGAATATTCCCAGTCTGGGAAACATATACCGTATCGCAGTGACGGCAACCGCAGCACAGCCAGCCGCCACCAGGGCATATCGCGGTGAGTGGTGGCCATATGCGCTCAGCAAGAAAGCGAGTGCAAAGAAGAACGCGAGAAACCAGACTGGAAGCGTTTTCATCGCTTGCTCCATCATCATCAAACAGAAGTCGTAATTCGGCGGCACGATGCCCATTGCGGCAACTTCGTATCCACTCCCGCCCTCGACTACGGGGAAAGCCAGCGCACACGCTATAGATATCGAACCTCGCGCGAGCGCCTCAGGAATTCCGTCTGCTCTTCATCCAGTTGATCGCGAATGCTCCCAGCGCCAGCAGGACCGTCACGGAAAAGATCGGCAAAAAAGCTCCCGACCCAACCGTGATCGCTGCAGCCAGCAGGGAGACGATTGCCACCACGATGAGGGAGAATATCCGTTGTTGATCCGTTTTCATCGTCGCCTCCGTTAATGTCAGGTGCACCGAACAACTATCAGTCCACATTCTTTGTCATGAGGTGCATCCGATAAAGCCAGCCGCCGATCCATCCTCCTGCCACGGGGAAAAGCCAGCGCACTAAAAGAATTCTAAAGAATTGGGCGACACGATACCTATTACGGCAACTTCGCTGCGCATTCGGGGAAGATGTATTCTGTCGCCGTATTTCCGGATTGAAGTATAGCGTTGGCCCCGATTGCAAAAGCGTCATTTGAGATTATCCGGCCGCGGGAAACAAAAACGATCTCATCCCTCTAGCCGTTGCCGCTCATCAGAAAGCGTGCTCTGGCAAGAAGCACGGTGGGTAAAAATGCGACAACACACAAAGCAAAGATGACAACCTCGGAATAGATGTCCCCTCCTTGGGCAAAGCGGCCCATGAACAGGGCGATCGATGTCGCCATCGAAAGAAAGCAGGCGATCCATTCGAAAGCAAAAACGAATGGGGCCGTGCCTTCCACCTGAAGATGGGAAACGCGATATCTCATCACAGTGCCCCATAAAAACATCCGCAACACAAAAAGCAGGATCATTGTTCCGAAATACAGCACGAGATAGCGAATGGCGCTTGCCTGCGGTATCTCGGGAATACTGATCCAGAAATAAGCCGAAAGCAGAATTTCAACAGCCGAGATTGCCAGCGATGTCCGTTTGTTGCTTCGATTCACGCTGAACAGGTAGAGAAACTGATCTGCTTCAGGTCCCTTGCGCTTCCGCATAACCAAGGGTGCGAGCGGATGAAACGCTGGTCCATCGGGTGTTCGAAATTGTAGCATCGCAATCGTCCATTTCGCGAAAGAGATGTGCTTGTCGCGTACGATCTCCCCAACAAGCACGTCGGACCAACCAAAACCTTCTGGATCGCGGGAATTCAGGATTTAATCCATCCTTCTTCAATCCAATGCCTTCACCATGAAAACGCGCGCGTGACCAAGGGGATTGCATCCGACTC
>JAFECN010000094.1 GCA_018242145.1 Pseudomonadota bacterium | reverse complement strand
GTGGCGACCCGGTCGGGTTCGAGCGAGAGCGCGAATTCCACCGTACGGCGGAAGCGTTCTATATTCTGGTGGGGCAGGCCATAGACGAGATCGAGATTGATGCTGGCGACGCCCCGGTCGCGCAGCATCGTCACGACGCGCGCGGTTTCCTCGTTGGACTGAATCCGGTTGATCGCCCGCTGCACGGTGGGATCGCTGTCCTGCAGCCCGATGCTGGCCCTGGTCAGGCCCGCGGCCATGAAGGCCTCCGCCGCGGCTTGCGAAAACCCGCGCGGATCGATCTCGACAGCAACCTCGCAATTCTTCGTCACGTCGAAATGGTCGCGCAAGGCCCGCATGAGCAGCGCGATATCGCCGGCTTTCAGCATTGTCGGGGAGCCGCCGCCCCACTGGATATGCGTGACCGGATGATCCGGCGAGAGCGCGGCGGAGACGAGGCCGATCTCTTTCAGAAGCAGGTCGCGATAGGCGGAGACGGGTGCGTAGTGGTTCACCACCGTGGTGTGGCATCCGCAAAACCAGCACAGCGTGTCGCAGAAGGGGATATGGCAGTAGAGCGAGAGCGGAAGTCCCGGTTCCAGTTCCGCCAGCCACTCCCGATAGACCGTGTGATCGATGCCGGGGTGGAAATGCGGTGCGGTGGGATAGCTTGTGTAGCGCGGCACATGCGCGGCGAAAAGGTCGGCGGGTTGAGCGGTCATGCGCGCATCATCATGAACATCGATTCCGAGTCTTTGTCCTGACGCAAAAAAAGGGCCTCCGATCTGCGGGGGGCATATCGGAGACCCCAATATGCGCGAAAGGGGAGGCTTCCGCGCCTATTCCGCAGCCAGTTGCTCCGGATGACCTCCTTCCATCGCATTGAGGATGCGAGGGTCTTCCGTGATCGGAATCCCGACCTCTTCGTATTTCTTGCGCACGGTGGGCGTGATCAGGCCCACGCGGGCGATGGCGGGCAGCATGAGGTCCTTCAGCGAATGGATCTGCCCCGGCGGCAATTCCTGCAAGATGCCCATCTCGGCTGCTTCTTCGAGACCTTTGAAGAAGTCGTCCGCATCGATGCCGGAATTCGCGAGCACTTCCATGAAACCGGGATCGAGCCGGCTGGCCAGTCCCTGCGCGTCGCCCGCAAGAGTGGCTTGCACGATGATGTTGATGGCATTGAAGGCGAATTCCGCCAGCTCTTCGCGCTCGGCTTCATCGAGCTTGGCGATCACGGGCCCCAGATAGGCATGGCCGAAGGAAACATGCCGCGATTCGTCGCGCATGACATTGAAGGTCAGCGCCTTCAGAAGCGGGCAGGTGGTGGAATGATACATGTTGTTGAAGGCGCCGAGGGCAAGTCCCTCGACGATCATGTTCATGCCGATCATCACTTTCTCGTAGCGGTCGGATTTGAGCGTGGCGTCGATGAGCGCCTTGAGCCAGGGCGACATGGGATAAACCATCGCGATCTTGTCGCAGTAGCGCGAATAGACTTCGACGTGGCGGGCTTCATCCATCGTCTGCGAAGCGGCATAGAGCTTGGCCGTCGCATCCGGCACGGAATGGGTGACGCAGGCCGCGGTCATCAGCGCGCCCTGTTCGCCGTGCAGGAATTGCGAGAGCAACTGCGCAGTCGAATGCGCGGTGAAGGTCTCGCGCTGGGATTTCGACAGCTTGTTGAAGAACGGCATCTTGTGGAACATCGATGCGCGGTCCGACACCATCGGCTTGGACGGGTCCACTTCCGTATCCCACGGCAGCAACTCGTCCGAATCCCACTGGTTCTGCTTGGCGCGCTTGTAGAGGTCTTCGACTTTTCCTTTGCCCAGCGCGTAGTCGAAGGTCCACGCGATCTCCATGGGGTTGCGATACAGATCGTCCGGCGTCATCGAGACTTTCCAATCTCCCTTGGTGACGGTCCGGGGTGCTTTTGCAGTGGCGGCGAACATGGCGAACCTCCCGTTGTGTGTGCAATGAAAGGTGACGCATGCGTCACTTATTTGTTTGACCTGGATCAACAACGGCCTTGATGGCCGCGAAATCCGATAAGCCTTTGCTAATATTGGTATTCTGGGGTTCTAACCGTCAGGCCTTCGACTTCCGGTGTAACGACGATCTGGCAGGAAAGCCGGCTTTGCGCGGTCGGTTCGACCGCCATCTCCAGCATGCCGGTTTCGAGCGGCGAGGGCGGTTCGAGGCGGTCGAACCATTCCGGCGCGACATAGACATGGCAGGTCGCGCAGGCGCAGGCGCCGCCGCAATCGCCTTCGATGCCGGGAATGCGATGGCGCAAGGCGCCCTCCATCACGGAAAGACCTTCCGGCACATCGACCGTGCGCGCAGTGTTTTCGTGATCGATATAGGTGATGTGGACCATGCTGGCTTTGACCCGGCGCTTGCGTTTCGCGTCAACGCTTCATGGGCGCGCGGCGTGTGTGATTGATTCAGCGCAAACGCGCGCATGGCTACGCGTTACCACGCATGTGGCGCCGCACCGCGGCTTCTCGCGCGAAGTTATTGATCCGCGTCAATCCCGCTCATCGTCGTGATCGTACGAACCCACATCGCAACCAGTGGGGCGGGCCCTATGAACATCTCCAGAATTGCCGCAGCAGCGGTTCTTTTCACATTGGCATCAACGGCAGCATTGGCGCAGGCGGATTCATCCGATCTTGCGGGCCATTTTCAAGTGCGGCTGCGCGGGCTGGCGTTTCTTCCAGATGCCAGCGCAACCGTGAAAGTCGGCGGCGTCAACATTGGCGGCTCGACGCATGTCACCAAGTCTTTCGTGCCGGAAGTCGACGGCACTTACTTTGTCACCGACCATATCGGCATCGAGGTGATTGCCGCCACAACCCAGCACGCCGTCCACAACAGCGTCGCCGGTCCGGTCGGCAGCGTCTGGCTCCTGCCGCCGACGGCGACCGTGCAGTATCATTTCGATCCGAACGGTGCGATCCGCCCCTATGTCGGCGCGGGGGTGAACTACACGTTCTTCTATAGTGCGCACGGAAACGGCGCGATCACCGATCTTTCCTTCAAGAACAACTGGGGATGGGCGCTGCAGGCGGGCGTGGACGTGCCGGTTGGCGATGGGCCCTATTTCCTCAATCTCGATGTGAAGAAGCTGTTCCTGTCCACCGATCTGAAGGCGAATGGCGGCCTCGTGCGCGCATCGGCCGATCTCGATCCGTGGATCGTCGGCGCGGGTGTCGGGATCCGGTTCTGATCGGAGCGGGAGAAGCGTGCCTTGCTGCACTCTCCTTGCATTCGTGCTCGGCCAGATCGGCCTTGGCGCGGGCGCGATGAAAACGCGGTTCGCCGGGAAAGTCCCATTTGCTCTTGGCGGTTGGAAAGCGCTCGGCCTGGCTGCGATTGCGGGGGCCGAGATCGTGCTGGCGTCCGCGGCATTGCCGCTGATCTTCACGGCGCACGGACGCGCCGACGCGGCGCAGTCGCTCCATCACGCCTGGCGCATCTGTTCGGTGGATTTGGCGCAGCTCGGCGACCAGACGCGCAAGGCTCCTGCGGCCAGATGACCGTGTTTGAGGCAGATCAAGACTTTTGGCCTTCGCACCGACAACAAGAATTTCGAACCTAACGGTGGGATTCATGAACTTCACATCTTCTCGCGACGCGGGACCGCCGCCGCCGGCCGGCGGCTGGGAAGCCTATCGCATGGCGGCGTTTGCCATCCTCGAAAGACAGGAAAGCGCGCAGGCGTCGAAGACGGCGCCGAGACAGGAGGCAGGCGATGCAAAGCGCAGCCACTAGCAGCCCGATGCGCCTCGATCTTGCGATCATTCCCGCGATCCTGGTTGCGGGATTTTTTGCAGCGCTTGTCGAGGCGGCGAAGTCGCCCGATCCCGCGATGGTGATGCAGGCTTGGACGTTCGTTGCCTGCATGGCGGTAACGGGGATCTGGTATCTTGTGACCTATGCCGACGGCATCCCGAAGGACGAGCAGTCGGGATACGCCAATAATGTCATCAAGGCGGGCGTTATCGCGTCGATGTTCTGGGGCATCGCTGGCATGGCGGTGGGCCTCATCATCGCGCTTCAGCTTTCCTTCCCCAATCTGTTCTATTTCCCCGATCTGCCCTGGACGAATTTTGGGCGTATGCGGCCCTTGCACACCTCCGCCGTCATTTTCGCGTTCGGCGGCAATGCGCTGATCGCGACATCGTTCTATGTCGTGCAACGCACCTGCCGGGCGAGGCTGTTCGGCGGTTCGCTGCCGTGGTTCGTGTTCTGGGGCTACAACACGTTCATCGTGATGGCCGGAACGGGCTATCTCGAAGGCATCACCCAAAGCCGCGAATATGCGGAGCCGGAGTGGTATGCCGACATCTGGCTGACGCTTGTGTGGGTTTCCTATCTGGTCGTGTTTCTGGGCACGATCATCAAGCGGAAAGAACCGCACATCTATGTGGCGAACTGGTTCTATCTCGCCTTCATCGTCACCATCGCCATGCTGCACCTCGTCAACAATATCGCGGTGCCGGTCTCTCCTCTTGAGACGAAGAGTTTCTCGCTGTTTTCCGGCGTGCAGGATGCGCTGACGCAGTGGTGGTACGGGCACAACGCGGTGGGTTTCTTCCTCACCGCCGGATTCCTCGGCATCATGTATTACTTCATTCCAAAGCGTGCCGAGCGTCCGATCTATTCCTATCGCCTGTCGATCATTCACTTCTGGACGCTGATCTTCATCTATATCTGGGCCGGGCCGCACCATCTTCTCTACACGGCGCTGCCGGAATGGGCGCAGACACTGGGCATGACCTTCTCGGTCATTCTGTGGATGCCCAGTTGGGGCGGCATGATCAACGGTCTCATGACGCTATCGGGCGCGTGGGACAAGCTGCGCACCGATCCTGTCATCCGCATGCTCGTCGTCTCGGTTGCCTTCTACGGCATGAGCACGTTCGAGGGGCCGGTGATGAGCGTGAAAACCGTCAACGCGCTGTCGCATTACACCAACTGGACCATCGGCCATGTGCATTCCGGCGCGCTGGGCTGGGTGGGCTATGTGACCTTCGGCGCGCTCTATTGCCTCGTGCCGTGGCTTTGGAAGAAGCAGAGGCTTTATTCCAACGCGCTCGTCGAATGGCACTTCTGGATCTCGACGCTCGGCATCGTGCTCTACATCACTTCGATGTGGGTGGCGGGCATCATGCAGGGCCTGATGTGGCGCGCCTATAATGATTACGGCTTCCTGGAATATTCCTTCGTCGAAGTCGTTCAGGCGATGCACCCCTACTACATCATCCGCGCGGTCGGCGGAGGGCTTTATCTGACCGGCGTTCTGATCATGGCCTACAATCTCTGGATGACCGTGCGCAAAGGCGCGCCGCTTGTCGTGGCGACGCCGGAGCCGCATGTGCCGGACAGCACTCCCGCAATCCAGGCCGTTCCCGCGGGAGCCGTATCGTGAAGCACGAAATCCTCGAAAAGAATTCGATCCTGCTTCTGATCGGAATCCTGCTCGTCGTCGCCATCGGCGGCGCGGTCGAGATCGCGCCGCTCTTCTGGGTAAACGGCACGGTGGAAAAGGTGCAGGGCATGCGTCCCTATACGCCGCTGGAGCTGGAAGGGCGCGACATCTATGTGCGCGAGGGCTGCTATGTCTGTCACAGCCAGATGATCCGTTCGCTGCGCGACGAGGTGGAGCGTTACGGTCATTACAGCCTCGCCGCCGAAAGCATGTACGACCATCCGTTCCAATGGGGATCGGAACGCACGGGCCCGGATCTGGCCCGCGTCGGCGGCAAATATTCGGACGGCTGGCACCGCGAGCATCTGACCGATCCACGCTCGGTCGTGCCGGAATCGATCATGCCGCCCTATGCGTTCCTGTTCGCGAAGCCGCTGGATTATCGCGATATCGTCGCCCAGTTGAAAACGAACAAGGCGGTGGGCGTTCCCTATACGGCCGATCAGATCGCCAATGCCAAAGCGGATCTGGAAGCCCAGGCCGATCCCAACAGCGACGGCATCGACGCCTTCCGCAAGCGCTACCCCAACGCGCAGGCGCGGGACTTCGACGACAACCCCAAAGAGATCACCGAGGGCGATGCGCTGATCGCCTATCTGCAGATGCTGGGCACGCTGGTCGACTTCAAGACCTATCACGCCAACGCACCGGAAAATCGGAGATAGACGTGGAACGCTGGGCTTATGAGGACGTGCTGGCCTTCACCCGCAGTTGGGACGCCGTCTATTTCACCATCATGTTCGTGATCGCCTTTGCCTACGCGCTGTGGCCGTCGAACAAGGGCAAGTTCGATGAGGCCG
>JAFECN010000093.1 GCA_018242145.1 Pseudomonadota bacterium | reverse complement strand
GCGGCGGTGACGTCTGTGAATGTGCCGTTGCGGTTGTTGCGGTAGAGGCGAAGCGTGGATCGGCGGCGCTTGTGGCCGGGCCAATCGCAGCCGTTGACGAGCAGGATATCGAGCCAGCCATCGCTGTCGTAGTCGATGAAAGCGCAGCCGGGTCCCATCGTTTCCGGTAGGTATTTGGCGCCGAATGCGCCGTTGTTGTGTTGGAAGTTGAGACCAGCGGATGCGGTGGCGTCGACGAGTTGGAAACCCGGACTGGACGCGGCGGGGGCAAGGGCGCTGAAGAGCAGGTCGCGGCGCGTCACGCGATGCTCACAAGCCCGTGGCGAATAGCATAGACGACGAGTTCGGCGGTGTTGTGGATATCGAGGCGCTCCATGATATTCGCGCGGTGGACGGCTACGGTGTTGGCGCTGAGTTTGAGGATGGCGGCGATGTCCTTATTCGATTTGCCGTTCACGATGAGTTGCAAAACTTCTAGCTCTCGGGCGGAGAGTTCGGGCGGGGGCGCGGTTTGCTCGGAGGGCGCTAAGGCTAGGCGAGGGTCCAGCACAGTGCCTCCAGCGGCTAGCGTTTTTACTGCTTCGACTAGTTCCAGGTCCATCGCATTCTTGAGGAGATAGCCGCGGGCACCCGCGTCGAGGCAGTTGCGGACGTAGTGCGGCTCGGGATGCATGCTGAGCATAAGGATCGCGGTATGGGGCTGGGCGGCGAGGATCTTGCGGACCGCCGTTGCGCCATTCATACTGGGCAGCGCGAAATCCATGACGATGACGTCGGGTCGCTCGCGTTGCGCGAGATCTACGGCTTCTTGTCCATCGCCCGCTTCCGCGACGACGCGGATTTGCGGGTCGTCTTCCAGCATGCGGCGGAAGCCTCGGCGGACGAGCAGGTGATCGTCAACGAGCATGACGGAGATGGGATCAGGCTGTGACATGCGCCTGTTCCTTGGCGGGCACGGTGAAGCGGACCAAAGCTCCGCCGGCTGCGCCGCGCAGCAACTCAATGCGGCCGCCGACCATTTCCGCGCGCTCGCGCATGGAGACGAGGCCGAGTCCATCGCGGCGCGAATCGGGGAAGCCGGGGCCGCGATCTTCGATTTCGAGAGTTACGTGTTGATCGGTGAAGGTCAGGCGCACTTCCGCCTGTTTCACGTCCGAGTGGCGCGCAACGTTGTTCAGCGCTTCCTGCAGGATACGGTAGAGGTGGATGGATTCTTCGCGGCCAATTTCGCGCGAGGCGCCGGTTTTGACGCAGCGCACGGCGACGCCGGTGCGGCGCTCGAAAACGGGCAGATAAGCGTCGACGGCGCCATCGAAGCCGACTTCTTCCAACATCACCGGATGCAGCGCTTGCGAGAGCGCGCGGACTTTGTCGAGCGTGGATTGCACGATCAGGTGCACCTCGCGCAGTTCTTCGCGGAACGCGGTGTTACCTCCAGCGAGGCGGCCGGCGCGTTGCAGCATGGTTCCCACGGCGGTGAGGATCTGGCCGAACTCATCGTGCAGTTCCCGGGAAATGGAGCGGAAAGTGCTTTCCTGCATGCCAATCAATTGCTGCGCGAGTTCGCTGCGGCGGTCCGATAGTGCGGTCACCTGATCGAAGACGCGGCGGTTGTGGCGGATCAGATACGCGCTGACGGCGGCGAAGGAAACGACCATCGCGGCGAGGAATAGATAAAGATTGCGTTCCACTTGGGAGTGGATCTGCTGGGTGCGCGCCATGGCTTGCTCGTCGCTTTCGTTGTTCTGGACGAGGAGGCGCGAGACGGCGGCGCTGAGGGCTGCCTGGCGGGCCTGGAGCGAGAGTCGCACGTGGGCGCGAGCTTCCGATTCGTTGTCCGCGGCCTGGGCGAACATGCGATCCATAGCGTCCCAGAATTGAGCCATCGAACTGGCGAGATAACGCGCCTGGTCTGGGGTGCGGCCTGCGGGCGCGACTTCCGCCTCGCGCTTCACGGCATCGTCAAGGTCTGTGCGGATGCGCTGGAACTGGCTGCGCCACGCGGTGAGCGGGTAGCTTTCTTTGGCGTCGAGCATGTCGCGCATGCCGAGGCCTAGTACGTTCAGATCGTTTTGGACGCGGACCAGCAGGAGCGAATCGCGGCGGTTACGGTCAATGATTTCGGTCTGCAGGCGGCGCAGCATCCGGAGTTCCATGGCGGTGTAGCCGGCGTACACGGCGAGCGCCGCGAGCCCGGCAAATAGGCCCGCAAACAGCCGGATACTGAGTGATCGCTTCAACTCCAAGAGAACCCAACCCGTCGGCGCAGGGCCGCCGCTAATAGATTTCTATTATTGCCCGCCGCGCGGCGACGCCGATACCATCGGCCCAACAGAGAGCGCTCTGGGATATCCATGCTTCACGTGTTTCGCTTGTTCTTTGCCTGTTTAGCCGCAGCTTGTTTTTTGTGGGCGCAGGACCCATTTGGGACGATCGAGGGCGAAACGCGCGATGCTTCAGGCGCAGTGGTGCCGGGGTGCCTGGTGACCGCGACCAACCGCGATACGGGCCTGAAGCGCACCGCCCAATCCACGGCCGCGGGCTTGTTCCGGTTGCCGTTGCTGCCCGTGGGCGACTATACGCTCGAAGCGCAGGCTCCACGGTTCGCACCGTTTCAGCAGGCATCGATTCGCGTGGATGTGGGCCAAACAGTGCGATTGTTGATTCCGCTTGCGGTGGCAGCGCGGAATGAGGCGGTGACGGTGACGGCAGAAACGCCGCAGGTGGATGCCGCGACGAACATCCTGGGCAAGGTGGTCACCGGGCGCGAGATCACGGAATTGCCGCTCAACGGTCGTAACTTTACGCAGTTGGGGCTGCTGCAAACGGGCGTGGCGCCGCTGACGGGCGGTGTGCGAACGGCTGGCGGATCGCTGCGGCAGGGCCAAGCCTACAGCGTGAACGGCATGCGGCCGGAATCAAACGTGTATTTGGTGGATGGCGCCGCCAATCTCAATCGCATGGATGGCGGGTTTGCGTTGAAGGTACCGGTGGACGCAATCGCGGAGTTCCGCATTCTGACGCATACGGCGCCGGCGGAGTATGGCGGCACGGGCGGAGCGGTGACGAGCGTGGTGAGCCGGACCGGCAGCAATGAATGGCACGGCACGGTGTACGAGTTTTTGCGAAACGACAAGCTCGATGCGCGCAATTTCTTTTCGCAGAGCGTGGAGCCGCTCAAACAGAATCAATTCGGAGCGACGCTCGGCGGTCCGCTGAAAAAGGAAAAGCTGTTTTTCTTTGGATACTTTGAAGGGTTCCGGAACCGGCAGGGCACTACGTACTCGGCCACGGTGCCGACGGCGGCGCAACGCAGGGGCGACTTCAGCGAGCGCACGGCGCCGCTGCTGAACCTGGCGGCGGGCGGCACGGCGTTTCCGGGCAATCAGATTCCGGCTGGGGCCATCAACCCGATTGCGCTGCGAGCGCTGGCGTTGTATCCGCTGGGGAATGTGTCGCCGTCCATCTATCGCGCGACGGTGGTGGCGACGGACGACTACAATCAAGCGGGCTTGCGCGGCGATTACAACATCTCATCGCGCGACCAGGTTTTTGCGCGGTACAGCTACTCGGGCGGGCATGCGATCAACCCGATTTCGGTGCGCGGCTCGGAGGTTCCGGGATTTCCGACGCGCGACGATACGGCGGCGCATTCGGCCGTGCTATCGGAAACGCGATTGTTCGGGCCGTCGCTGAGCAATCAGGCGCGGCTGAGTTTCTTGCGCTACGAGTTTTTGTTCGATCAACGGCTGAATCGCACGCCGCCTTCGGCGCTGGGGTTCCAGTACAATCCGGCATCGGACATCGGGCAGGGGCCGCCGTTCTTTAATATCAGCGGGTACTCTCCGATTGGCGGCGCGATCACGGGTCCGCGGCTTTCGGCGCAGAACACGTTTGAAGTGAGCGACGGGGCGGCGTGGTTCCATGACCGGCACTCGTTGAAGTTCGGCGGGGCGTTCACACGGACGCAGGTCAATATGTTTCAAGCCATCGCGCCGAATGCGTTCTTTGTGTTCGCATCCACTTTTCCGACCAATGACGCAATCGCGAACATGCTGGTTGGCGCGCCGGTGACGTTCTATCAAGGGCTGGGCGATTTTGGGCGCGGGTTGCGGGTTTGGAATCTCGGGCTCTATGCACAGGACGAGTGGCGAGTGAGCCGCACGCTGACGCTGAATTTCGGCGTCCGCTATGAGCGCCTGAATCCGTTGCGCGAACTGCGTGACCGGTTGAACGGATTTGTGCCGGGCGTGAAATCGCGCGTGCGGGCCGATGCGCCGACGGGGCTGCTGTTCCCCGGCGACCCAGGCATTGGACCCGGCATCGCGGCCGATTACAACGGGTGGATGCCGCGTGTGGGTTTCGCGTGGGATCCAAGCGCGGCGGGCAAATGGTCGATTCGCGGGAGCTACGGGATTTTCTATGAGCCTTTCCAAAACGGTTCAGGCACCGCGTCGCAGGGTCCGGTGAGTTCGCTGCCGTGGGCGCAGTTTAACCAGTACAGCGGTGCGGGGCTCAATTTTGCGAATCCTTATCTAAACCAGGTTTATCCGGCGCCCAATTCGTTTGTGCGGCCGTCTACGGTGTTCGCAATCGATGCGACGTCGCGCCCGCCGTATGCGCAGAACTGGAACTTCGGGATACAGCGATCGCTGCTCAGCCGCTATGTCGCGGAGGTGCGGTACGTGGGGTCGAAGGGGACGCACTTGCCTCGGAACCTTGAGGCGAATCCAGCGGTGTTTGGTCCGGGGGCGAATGCGCAGAATGCGGACCGGCGGCGGCTGTACGCGAACTGCCCGACAGATGGATCGGCTTGCGATTTTTCGACCATCGCGATGCTGGCGAACATCACGAATTCGACGTATCACGCGATGCAGGCCAGCCTGTCGCGCCGGTATGCCGCGGGGTTTTCGATGAACTTGTCGTACTGGTTTTCCAAGACGCTCGATTACCTTTCGGCGATGAATCTGTCGGGCGCGGCGGCCAAACCGTTATCCGGCGAGAATGATTTGGCGCAGAATCCGTTCAACCTGGCGGCGGAACATGGTCCGTCGCTGTTCGATGCGCGGCATCGGCTGGTGGCGAGCGGCATGTATGAGGTGCGAATATCGCGGAGCGCTCCGGCGGCGGTGCGCACGATCGTATCGGGCTGGCAGTTCAACGCGATTTTGAGCCATAACTCGGCGACGCCGTTCACGGTTTCGGATTCGACGAACGTTTCCTTGCAGGCGAACAGTCCGCCGATTTCGGGATTCGCGGCGAGCCGGCCGAATCTGGTGGGTGATCCGAATTCGGGCCCGCGGACGATCGACCGGTGGTTGAATCCCGCGGCGTTCCAGCGGTTGGATCCGCAAACGCAAGCCGGGCAGTTCGGCGGCGCGGGCCGCAACATCGCGCGCGGACCAGCGTTCACGAACCTCGACCTTTCGCTCACGCGCACGTTTGCGCTGGCCGAGCGCGTGCGGCTGCAGTTTCGCGCGGAGTCATTCAACGTGGCCAATCATGCGAATTTCGGACTGCCGATCGCGGATATGAATTCGCCGAATTTTGGCCGCATCCTTTCCGCCGGGTCGCCGCGTTTGCTTCAATTTGGTATGAAGGTGATCTTCTAAGATGCCGATGAAGCCGATGTTTTTGCCGGGCGTGGAGAACCACTCAGAACCATCGCCGTATTTGAATGCGATCAAAATGATGCGGAATGCGGGGCAGGAGTATCCGCAGATCTGGCATATGTTCGCGTTTTTGCCGAAGGCGACGCAGCATTTGGCACAGTTCACGCAGGAGATACTGCGCGAGCCGGGTCCGCTGACGCCGGGGTTCCGCGAGTTGATCGCGGCGTACACATCGGCGCGGAATCACTGTCCGTTTTGAACGAAGTCGCACGCCGCGGTCGCGGCGGTGTTGCTGGGGCAGGAACGGGCGCGAGACGATGGCGAGGCGTATGTCGAGGCTATTTTGAAGGACCTTGAGTCATCGCCGCTGACGGAGAAGGAAAAGGCGATGCTGCGGTTTGTCGACAAGGTGAACCACGATTCGCCCAACATCACCGCCGCCGATATGGAACCGCTGTACGCGCAGGGGTGGACCGACGACGCCATCTACTACGCGATCACGGTGTGTTCACTGTTCAACTTCTACAATCGCTGGATTGACGCGAGCGGAGTTCACGCACTGTCGGATGAGGCGCACCGGCAGGGCGGGAAACGCTCGGCGGGAATCGGGTACGTGCGGAAGTGAGAGTGGCGGCAGCGAGCCGGCGCTTGATTTCATTTGTTTCGTTTCCGGCGTGATACGCTGGTCGCTAATTCAAATGAATTAGGCGCCATATGAATCAGGAAGCGCCATTAACCGATCTTCTGAGACGTTCGCAGCAGGGTGATGTGCTGGCCACGGAACGCTTGATGCCGCTGGTCTATACGCGTCTGCACAGCTTTGCGGGCGCGATGATGAGCCACGAGCGCTCCGGCCACACCCTATCACCTACGGCGCTGCTGCATGAATCGTATTTGCGGCTATTTGGCGCGGATATCACTTGGGAAGGCCGCACGCATTTCTTTCGGGTAGCGGCCTCCATGATGCGGCGCGTACTTGTGGACCACGCCAAAGCGCGCGGGCGCAATAAACGCGGCGGCGGGGCCGAAAGGATCTCACTGGACGATCCGCAGCAGGGAATCCAGGTGGGTGACGGCGGATCGGGCGCCAACATCCTGGAACTTGATGAAGCTTTATCGCTGTTGGCGCGCCAGGACGCGCGCAAAGCGAGCATCGTGGAACTGATTTACTTTGGCGGATTGACGTATGAAGAAGCCGCGGCCGCGCTCGACATTTCGCCGGCGACATTGCACCGGGAACTACGCTTAGCCAAGGCGTGGCTCCGCTCCGCGCTAGCCACGGAAAAGCAGCCTTGAAAACCGTTCTAACAGCCGCGGATTGGTCTTTGCTGCAGGAGTTGTTTGACGCGGCCGTCGATCTTCCTTCTGCCTCACGGTCGCAGTATCTGGATGAGCGCTGCGCTCATCGCCCTGAGTTGCGCGCCAAGGTGGAATCTTTGCTCCGCTCCGCGACCGACGACGACTTCTTGGGCGCTGCGGTTCGAGAGGCCGCGGAAGATGCATCGGAGGGCGCGCTGCCCGCGCCGGGGGATTATATCGGTCCCTATCAGATCGTCCGAATCCTGGGCCGCGGCGGCATGGGCATTGTGTATGAAGCCACGCGCGCCGACGATCAATATCAAAAGAAAGTGGCGATCAAGCTGGTGGCGGCGGGTCTACTGACGCGCGATTTGCTGCCTCGCTTTCGGGCGGAACGGCAGATTCTCGCTAATCTGGATCACCCCAATGTGGCCCGGCTACTAGACGGCGGCGCCACGCAGGCCGGGCTCCCCTACGTCGTGCTGGAATTCATTGACGGCAAACCACTCGACCGGTATTGCCGCGATCACGCGGTGGACCTCCGCCGCAAGCTCCGCTTGGTGGCGGAAATCGCGCGCGCCGTGCAGTATGCGCATCAAAACCTGATTGTTCATCGGGACTTGAAGCCGGCGAACATTCTAGTAACCGCCGACGGCATACCGAAACTGCTGGACTTCGGCATTGCCAAGCTGCTGGACCTGGATGCGGAAGCCGCGCAACCGCGCACGCTCGAGACGACGCGAATGATGACGCCGGAATATGCCAGCCCCGAGCAGATCTCCGGCAAGCCCGTGAGCACCAGCGCCGATATCTATCAGTTGGGAATCATCCTTTATGAGCTGTTGGCCGGCGAGCGTCCGTTTCGCGCGGCTGACTTGCAGCCGGGTGAGTTGGAGCGGGCGATCCTTGTGCAGCCCGTGCCGCGCCTCAAGGTGGATGCGGACGTCGACCGCATTTTGCAGAAGGCGACTGCCAAGGAACCCGCGCGCCGCTACGGGTCAGCGAACGAATTCGCCGACGATCTGGAGCGATTTCTCAATGGTTTTCCCGTGCTGGCGCGTCCCGCGTCTTGGACGTACCGGGCGCGAAAATTTGCGAGCCGCCACCGTGCGGGCGTCGCGGCGGCGGCGCTGTTCGTAACACTGATCGCGGGGTTCGGCATCGCGATGGCGTTTCTAGCGCAGCGTGCGCGCAATGAGGCGGCCACGGCGCAAGAGGTCAGCCAGTTTCTGGTGGGGCTGTTTGAAGACAGCAACCCCGATGCCGGCGGCCCGGACCAGGTTACAGCGCGAAGCCTGATTGACAAGGGCGCACAAAGAGCGGAGACCCAATTGAAGGATCATCCGCTCGTGCAAGCGCGCCTGTACGATGCCATCGGCCAGATCTACATCAGCCTGGGAATGTTCAGGCCGGCTCGCGACATTTTGGTTAAGGCCGACCAGTTGCAGCGGACCCGCGAATTGCCGGACGACATGCGATCGAAGACGCTGTCTAACCTGGGATCGCTCTCTTACGAACTGGGTGACTTTGCCGGGTGCGAGAAGTTTTACCGGGAAGCGATCAAATTCGATCTGGCAAGCGGCGGATCAAATAATCCGCGGCTGGTGAACGACTACAACGGCCTTGTGGCCTCATTGACCGCTCAGAACCGGCTCGCCGAGGCCGAATCGCTGGGCCGGCAATCGGTGGAGTTATCGATGCGCGTCCACGGCCGTGTTCATGGGGTGACCGCACGCGCTATCAACAACCTGAAATCGGCGTTGTTACTTCGCGGCGATTACGTAACGGCGGAAAAGATGGCTCGCGAAGCTTTTGAAATTCGGCGCGAGCTATCGCCTGAAGGCCGCGACCTTGCGATGTATCAAGGCAATTTAGCGTATTTGTTAAGTCTGCTCGGCCGGTTTCAGGAGGCTGAAACGGAGGCTCGGGAGTCGCAGGACCGGGTGCTGCGCTCGACTGGGGACGGAACCCCGGCGGCGGCTTTCCGGCGATTGGTGCTCTCTAATTGCCTGCTGGGTGTAGGGAAGTTTGCAGAAGCGCTGGACTTAGCCAAACAAGGATACGAAATGCAGGTCCGATTGCTCGGCCCCACACACAGCGACACATTGGTGGGAGCGGAGACTTATTCATTGGCCCTGCTGGCCTCCGGAGAAGCGATCAAGGCCCATTCGCTTTGCCAGAGTGCGCTGGCCACTCGGCTACAAAGACCCGGCAGCCGCGATCGTCTGGATACTGCAGTTGCTTGGATGCGTTGCGGTAAGGTCGCAGTGGCGTCGGATGTGAAGGCGGCGGCGGATGCGTTCGGTAACGCTCTCCGGGTTCGCCGGGCTGGGCCGAGTTCAAACCGAGTGCTGGTGGCGGAATCGCAGTCGGCTTTGGGCGACGTGCTGGTGCGGCAGGGCGATTTTGCGAAAGCCGAACCGTTGCTGCGAGACGCGCTAGCCGCTCTAGAGCAAGCCTTTCCCCCAGGGCATCCACAGACCGCTCAGACTCGCGCATCGCTCGCGGCGCTCTATCTGGAACGCAACGCACCGGAGCGCGCATTGCCGCTCATGGAGCAAGCGTACGAGGCGCTTCGCGCGGCGCATGGCCCCAAACATCCGGAGACCGCGCGCGCCGCGATTCGATTAGCGGCGTGCCTTCAAGCGGCGCAAAAGCGTTCGACACTCGATCGACGCGCGCAGCAACTGCGAGACGAATACGCCGAGATCCTCAAGAGCGCCGGGCCAAGCACGCGAGCGGAGCAGCAACTGCTGGCGAAACTCGCCGCGGCACGCTGACGACTCCGCGCGTCACTTGGTTGTAGTTATCCACCAAGCCCAATCGCGACGCTTCACGGGGCCGGGGCCAAAGCCGACGGCGGGTCCGATTTTGCGCGGGAGTTTGTCCATGCGGACGTCGGTCCAGAGCAGCGGCAAGTCGGCGTGGAACCAATTGCGATGATCCACGGCCATCCAGCCGCGATCTACTGCCAGCTTCATAGCCTCGGCGCGATTCACCTTTTCGCCCGCCCAGGCGGCGAGCGATACGGCGGCTTCGGCGCGAGTCATCGGAGCATCGGGCGCGGCGTGTAGGTCTGACCCAAGCGGATAGAAGCCTTGAATCGCCGCATATTGAATGGCGGCGAAGGAGCCATCGGTGACGGGCAGATC
>JAFECN010000092.1 GCA_018242145.1 Pseudomonadota bacterium | reverse complement strand
TTGCTCTCGCCGATCTGGCGGCTGCGAAATTCATAAGGCTCTTCCACGACCCGCAAGCCGGATTTCGCGGTGGCGAGCAGATCCAGCAGGATCTTGAAGCCTTCATGCGAGAGCTCGGGCGCGAATGTCTCGAACGCTTCCCGGCGGACCATGAAGAAGCCGCTCATCGGATCGCTGATACGAACGCCGAGAAGTTTGCGCGCCAGCGCATTCGCGGTGCGGCTCAGAAAACTGCGCTGCTTCGAGAAAACCGCAGCCGATCCGCCCTCGGCATAGCGCGTTCCGATGACGACATCGCCTTCCCCATCTTGTAGCCGGCGCAACATGCGCACGAGCACCATTTCATCATGCTGCATATCGCCGTCCATGACGGCGACGTAAGGCGCGCTTGAGGACAGAATGCCATCAATGCAGGCGCCGGCGAGACCGCGCCGTCCCACACGTCGCAGGCAGCGGATGCGCCGATCATGGAGCGAGAGTTTCTTCGCCAGCGAATGGGTACCGTCCGGCGAATTGTCGTCCGCGAAAATGATTTCCCAATCGATATGGGACAAGGCATTTTTGAGTTTGCGAAGCAGTGGCAGGAGATTCCCGGCTTCTTGATAGGTCGGCACCACGACGGAAAGAAGCGGTTGGACGCATTCCGAAAAAGAACGCGCCTCCAGAATTTGCAGGGACATTCGGCACTCCAACATCGCGGGTCAGGCGCGGTGGAGGCAAACTGGCATCGCGGACCTTGCCAGACCCGCGCAGCGAATATTGATTTTTGGTCGTTAATGCGCGGCGTTCTTGCTTTTTATACCCGGCCGTATAGTCAACGACAGGTTCGCGTCTCCAGCGGGGTGAGCGCCGCGAACGAAGTGCCGGGTCTGCCGATGAAACTGCTGCTGGTGGAAGACGACGCCGAAACAGCCGCATTTGTTTTGCGCGGATTTCGCGAGCGCGGATATGCGCTGGATCATGCCCAAAATGGGCGCGATGGCCTCTATCTTGCCATTGAGGGCAGCTACGACGTGCTCGTTGTCGACCGCATGCTCCACGCAATGGACGGGTTGTCGATGGTCAAGGCGCTGCGCAGCGCGGGCGTGGCGACGCCGGTTCTGTTCCTGACGACGATGAGCGGAATCGACGACCGGGTGGAAGGCCTTGAGGCCGGCGGTGACGACTATCTGGTCAAGCCCTATGCGTTCTCTGAACTCGCCGCGCGCGTGAACGCGCTGGCGCGCAGACCGCCGGCCTCGAAAGAAATCACGGTTCTGCGCGTGGGCGATCTGGAGATGAATCTGCTTAAGCGCACGGTAACGCGGGGCGGCGAAGCGATCGATCTGCAACCGCGCGAATTCCAACTGCTCGAATATCTGATGCGCCGCGCGGACCAGATCGTGACGCGCACGATGCTGCTGGAAGGCGTGTGGGATTTCCACTTTGATCCCAGGACGAACATCGTGGAAACACATATCAGCCGGCTGCGGTCGAAGATCAATCTCGGCCGCGAGAATGATCTCATCCACACCATACGCGGTTCGGGATACTGCCTTCGTGCACCTGCCACGGCTTCTTAGAACCACGAGCTTCAGGCTCGCGGCAATATTCGCGCTGATATTCAGCCTATCCACCATCGTGGTGGGCGGATTCGTCTACATGAATGTGAAAGCGGCGCTCGACCGGCAAGAGCGCGCGCGCATCCAGTCCGACGCGCTGGCGTTGAAAGGCGAGTTCGATAATGGCGGTATCCCCGATCTTATGGCCGCCATCCATGAGCGCGAGCAGAACCGCCTCGCAGGCGGGCTCAATTACTCGCTTTTCCGGTCCAACGGTGTGCGGCTGGTCGGCCGCTTGCCACCGTTCAAATTGCGCGAAGGCTGGCGGCACATGAACGGTCCGCCCGATGGCGACGAGCCGCCCGGCCAGCTTGAGCATCTTCTCGTCTACAGCATCCGGCTCTCGCCCAAATTCTGGCTCATGGTAGGCGACGACATCGGTCTTTTGAGCAGGCTGGACAATACGTTCCTACAGATGTTCATCATAGGTCTCGCGCTTGCTGTCACATTGGCGGTCGGCGGCGGCATAGCTGTCAGCGCCGGATTCTTGCGGCGCATCGACGCCATCACACGCACGGCCGAAGCGATCATCGAAGGCGATATCGGCCAGCGCATCGTTCTGCGTGGCTCCGGCGACGATCTGGACCGGCTCGCCGCATCGCTCAATCACATGCTGGATCGTATCGGCGTCCTGATGGATGCCCTGCGCAATGTCTCCACCGCCGTCGCGCACGATCTGCGCACGCCGCTGGGCCATCTGCGGCAGCAACTCGAAGATGCACGCAGCCGGGCGCGGAGCACCGGCGAATATGCCGAAGCCGTGGACAGCGCCATCGCCAAGACGGATTCGATCCTGGAGACGTTCTCCGCGATCCTGCGTATCGCGCAGATCGAATCCGGCAGCCGCAAGGCGGGATTCCGGCGCATCAATCTGAGCGAAATCGTCGCCAGCCTCGTGCAGAGCTATGGTCCAACGGCGGAGGAACAGAAGCGTGTTCTTGCCGCCAGCATCGCGCCCGGCATCACTATCGACGGCGACCGTGAGTTGATCAACCAGCTTGTCGTCAATCTGCTCGACAACGCCATGCGGCACACACCGGCGGGGACGCCGATCACCGTCAGCCTTGTCGAAGAGTCCGGCGCGGTGGCGCTCGAAGTCGCCGACAAAGGGCCAGGTGTCCCGGAAGCGGAGCGCGAGCGGATTTTCGAGCGTTTCTATCGCTGCGAAGCAAGCCGCACGACGCCGGGCAGCGGGCTTGGCTTAAGCTTGGTGAGTGCGGTCAGTGGATTGCATCGTGGTGCGATTCAAGTGCTCGACAACATGCCGGGCCTGAAATTTCGCATCGAATTTCTGCGCACGGCGGGGGCTGCATGAGCTGGAAATACATTCTTTGGGGCATAGCATTTCTTTTTGCACTGTCGACATCGGCATTGGCCGGACCGCCCTTCGCGACGGACGATCCGGTGCCCACCGATTACCACGGCTTTGAGATCTACCTCTATTCCGAGGGAACGCATTCCGACGGCGATACCGATGGCACGTTGCCGGGGCTCGAAGTCAATTACGGCGCCGCGCCCAATCTTCAGCTCAGCATCGCGGTGCCGCTCGCTTTCGACAAGGGATTGGGCCACGGCACGCTTTTTGACTACGGTGCGACAGAGCTCGGCGTAAAATACCGCTTCCTTCAGGAAGACGATGATGGCTGGCAACCGCAGGCGAGTTTCTATCCGTCCGTGGAGATCCCCATCGGCGACAGTGACCGTCCCGCAAGCGTCGGCGGCGGGCATGCACGCTATTTTCTGCCGATCTGGGTCCAAAAAAGTTATGGCGCATGGACCACGTTTGGCGGTGGCGGCTATTGGATCAACCCCGGACATGGCGATCTCGATTATTGGTTCATGGGCTGGGCGCTGCAGCGTCAGCTCACGCCGGATTTCGCGATCGGCGCGGAGGTCTTTCACCAGACAAAAGACACAGCAATCGGTGAAAGCAGCACGGGCGTGAATATCGGCGCCATCTACGACATCAACGACCGGTGGCATCTCGTGGGTTCGATCGGCACGGGTGTGCAGAATGCCAGGCAGACGGACGAGTCCACCTATTATTTCGCGGTCGAATGGACACCTTCGCTCAACGGCGACTAACGGCCTGCTTCTTGCGCCCTGGGATGAGTTCCTGCGCGTTGCGGCAATAGTAGAACCAGCACAAGAATCGTAACCGCCAGCACCGCCGTGGCGACGGGGCGGCTCAAATCCATTCCCCCTTCACGCACCGGCTTGTCGAAGAAATCGCCCAGCGTTGCCCCCAGAGGCCGCGTGAGGATGAAGGCCAACCAGAACAACGCTATCCGCGAGATCTTTATCCAGAAATACAGCGCGGCAATCACCGCCAGCGCTGCACCTAAAATCAACGCGCCGCCGCCGAAGCCAACACCGGCATCGTCCGCCATCCAATCGCCGAGCGCCGTACCCAATGTCTGCGAGAGAGTGATCGTGATCCAGTAGAACGCTTCGACGCGCGGTGTGTTCACCGTGTTCACCGAAACCGTGCCCTCCGCGAAATACCAGACGGCGAGCGAGGCGACGACACAGGCGAGTAGCACGGAAGCGCCCCCGGCATAGCCAATGCCGAGCGAACGGTCCGCGAAATCTGCCATCGTCGTGCCCGCCGTGGTGGATGCGATGATCGTTGCCCAATAGAGCAGCGGATGGAATTTCCTGGCCGCGATCTGCGCGATGACCAGCACAACCAGCAGACCGAGAAAAATCGCCGTGCCGACGAGATAACCCAGATTCATCGTCATGGTGACGGTATCGCCGCCGGTCTCGCCCAGCGTGGTCGCGAGAATCTTGATGATCCAGAAACCGAGTGTGACCGCGGGAACCTTGCTGGC
>JAFECN010000091.1 GCA_018242145.1 Pseudomonadota bacterium | reverse complement strand
CTCATGCGCGCCGCGGAACGGCGCATTGTGCGCGGGCAGCACGAACACGTCCGCGGGCAAGAGCGCTCTCAGCTTGGCGCAACTGTCCAGCCATTCCTGCAGCGGATTGCCCTCCGGCTCCGTCGGAAACACGCTGACATTGGACGAGATGCGCGGCAGAAGCTGATCGCCGGAGATGAAGATGTTGTCTTCCCGGCACCACAAACACGCATGTTCCGGCGCATGGCCGCGCCCCACCACGATCTCCCAGGTGCGGTTGCCGATGACGATGCGATCGCCTTCCTCGATGCGGCGATAGGCATTCGGCAGGCGATAGACGCCCTTGCCGAAACCGCCGAAGCGCGTGCGGTAGATTTCCATCTGCTCTTCGGGGAACCCCGCCGCGCGATAGAAGCGCAGGCCCTCTTCCGGCGCTTCCTGGCCGGTGTCGGCACAGAGATTGCGGCACATCAGATAGTCGGTGCGCGTCATCCACAGTTCGATGCCGAACCGGCGCACCAGCCAGCCCGCCAGCCCCACATGATCGGGATGCAGATGGGTGACGATCACCCGCTTCAGCGGCTTGCCGCCCATCGCGCCCGCGAACAATTCCTTCCACGCACTCGCGGTCGTCTCGTCGCGGATGCCGGAATCGATCACCGTCCAGCCGTCGCCGTCTTCCAGCAGCCACAGATTGATGTGGTTGAGCTGCATCGGCAGCCGCATGCGAATCCAGTGGATGCCCGGCGCGATCTCGATGGTCTTGCCGAGGTCCGGCCGCGTGTCGCCGAAGGGATAGTCCAGACTGTCGCCCGGCCGCGCCGGGGCCTCCGCTTCGCTCAACACCCAAATCCTTTGTGAAACCGCTCTTGCTTCGACTATGAACGGCCCCGGCAGGGGGTCAAGCGAAACTCTGGGCGCTTTCGCGTATTGCCGCGGCGGTATCCCTTGATAAGGTGGCCCTTCGCCACTTCGGACCCCGGAACCTCATGACCACCGCGAATACCCGCACGCGCTACGGCACGGTCGCCATGAGCCTGCACTGGCTCATCGCCGCGCTCGTCCTCACCAACATCTATCTGGGGCTGTCCTTCGACACCTACGCGAAGGGCGATCCGTCGCTGATGCAGGTGGTGATGATCCACAAGTCGATCGGCCTGACGGTTCTGGTGCTGAGCATCGCGCGGCTGGTCTGGCGGCTGATGAATCCCGTTCCGCCGCTGCCCGCGGGCATGAACCCGGCGCTGAAATTCGCGGCGCGCGCGACGCACTGGCTTTTGTATTTCCTCATCATCGCCATTCCGTTGTCCGGCTGGCTGATGGTGTCGGTCGGGCCGCGGCCGATCCCGTTCTTCGGACTCTTCGACTGGCCCAAATTCGGATTCCTCGCGGCCATACCGGCCGCCCAGCAGCATGCCACGCATGAAAGCTTCGAGAGCATCCATGTGACGCTCGCATGGGCGGCGATCGTCTTGATCGTCATCCATGTCTGCGGCGCGCTCTACCATCAGTTCCTCTCGCGCGACGATGTGTTCAAGCGCATGCTGCCGGGAACGAATGTCGCGGACGAAGCGTGAGCCCGTTGGGGTTTTCTGTTAAACGCATTGGATGAATACGACGCCGGCCCATCTGCGCGTTGCGGACGCTGCCGCCATTGCGCGGGCGGGCGAGATCATTCGCGCGGGCGGCCTCGTCGCCTTCCCGACCGAAACGGTTTACGGCCTCGGCGCCGATGCGACGAACGACAAGGCGGTCGCGTCGATCTTCGCCGCGAAAGGCCGCCCGCAATTCAATCCGCTGATCGTGCATGTGCCCGATCTCGCCGCCGCCGAGCAGATCGTTATGTTCAACCCGCTGGCGCGAAAGCTTGCGGACGCCTTCTGGCCCGGCGCGCTGACCTTCGTGCTGTCGCGCAAGGATACGACGTTGTCGCTTCTGGTGAGCGCGGGGCTCGACACCGTCGCGGTGCGCGCGCCGTCCGGCACCGTGGCGCAGAAGCTCCTCGCCGCCGCCGGACGGCCCATCGCCGCGCCGAGCGCCAATGTTTCCGGCCGCGTCAGCCCCACGCGCGCGCGCCATGTGGCGGACGAATTCGGCGAAACCATCGACCTCATCCTCGATGACGGCGCCACCACGCTGGGCCTGGAATCCACCGTGATCGGTTTCGATGGCGACAAGCCGGTGCTGCTACGCCTTGGCGCCATCGCGCGCGAGGACATCGAGAAGATCGCCGGACCGCTGGCGGCGGCGGACAAGAAAATCTCCTCCCCCGGCCAGCTCATCAACCATTATGCGCCGCGCGCAAAGCTGCGCTTGAACGCGCGCAATGTGAAACCCGGCGAAGTGCTGCTTGCCTTCGGGCCGCAGGTTCCCGATGGTGCGGCCATGACGCTCAACCTCAGCGCGACCGGCGACGTGAAGGAAGCCGCCGCCAATCTCTTCGCCATGCTGCGCGAACTGGATGCGGGCGGCGCGCAGGCAATTGCCGCCATGCCGGTGCCGGAGCGCGGCCTGGGCGAAGCGATCAACGACCGTTTGCGCCGGGCCGCGGCGCCGCGCGCATGACCGATGCGTCCGTCATCGCGCGGCTGAAAGATGCCGCCGGGCCGAAAGGCTGGAGCGACGATCCGCAAGAGATCGCGCCGCATCTGGAAGAATGGCGCGGCAAATATCACGGCGCGTCCTCGCTGCTGCTGAAACCGGACACCACCGAAGCCGTCTCCAAAATCCTCGCCGTCTGCAACGAGACGCGCACGCCCCTCGTGCCGCAGGGCGGCAACACCGGATTGGTCGGCGGGCAGATTCCGTTCCACGGCGAAATCCTCCTGAGCCTTTCGCGTCTGACCAAAGTGCGCCATGTCGATCCGCAGGGCATGAGCATGATCGCGGAAGCGGGCGTCACCCTAACCGCCGCGCAGGACGCCGCAGATAAGGTGGATCGCCTCTTCCCGCTGTCCATCGCCTCCGAAGGCACGGCCACCGTCGGCGGCAATGTCTCCACCAATGCGGGCGGCGTGCATGTGCTGAAATACGGCAACATGCGCGAACTGGTGCTCGGCATCGAAGTGGTGCTGGCGGACGGCCGCGTGCTCGACATGCTGCGCACCTTGCGCAAGGACAACACCGGCTACGATCTGAAGCAGCTTTTCATCGGCGCGGAAGGCACGCTGGGCATCGTCACCGCCGTGGCGCTGAAGCTGTTTCCCAAGCCGGCGGAGAAAGCCACCGCGCTGGTGGCCGTGCGCGATCCCGCCGCCGCCATCGCCCTTCTCGCGCAGCTTCAGAGCGCCACCGGCGGCGCGATGAGCGCGTTCGAGCTGATGCCGCGCATCGGCATCGAAATGGTGCTGGCGCATATCCCCGGCACGTCCGATCCGCTTGCGAAACCCTCGCCTTGGTATGTGCTGGCGGAAGCCGGCGGTGGCGCGAACAGCCATCTCGACGACACGCTGGAAAATGCGCTGGGCGCTTCCGATCTCATCACCGATGCGGTGATCGCCCAAAACGAAACGCAGCGCGCCGCGCTGTGGAAGCTGCGCGAAGCGATGTCGGAAGCGCAGAAGCCCGAAGGCGGCTCGATCAAGCACGACGTCTCGGTGCCGATCAAAGACATTCCCGCCTTCCTGAAAGAAGGCATCGCGGCGGTGGAGAAGCTCGTCCCCGGCGTGCGCCCCGTTCCCTTCGGCCATCTGGGGGACGGCAACATCCATTTCAATTTCAGCGCGCCCAAAGACGGCGATAACGCCGCCTTCCTCGCACGCTGGGACGAGATACAAGACACCGTGCACGACATCGTGCACCGCTATGGCGGCTCCATCAGCGCGGAGCACGGCCTCGGCATCATGAAGGTCCACGAGATCGAGCGTTACAAGAGCGCCGCCGAACTGGACGTGATGCGCGCGCTGAAACGCACCCTCGATCCCAACAACATCCTCAATCCGGGAAAAGTGGTGGCGGTTTAAGCCATGGCGAACCGGGAATATGGCAACGAGGGGATCCAGACGTCTGCCATATTCCCGGCCGCGGGTTCCCCGCTCGCCCGCCGGAGAACCCCGATAGAATTCCCGCGTTCGCGGCGCGGCGCATCACCCGTTTTGGTGATGCCGTCAACGGGATCGCCCCGATTGAGAAATGCTACCCGTTGGGGGAATCGTGATGTTTCCCGGACAATCGCAAGACGGGATCGCTCATCACCTTCCGCACCAGTTCGGCTTGCCGGTGGCAGCCGGTTTTGGCGAACAGCGATTTGAGCTGCGTATAGGCCGTGTTGAGGCTGATGCCGGTCCTGTCCGCATAATCCGGCAAACGTTCGCCGTTCAGCAGCGCCATCAGCAGGCGCGTCTCCGCGGGCGTGAGGGCATAGGTGACGCGGACGAGATCCGACGATGGCTCGGCAGCGGATGCGGGATCGCCGATGAAAACAGCCGCAAGCGGTTCGGCCGGTCCCTCGTCCGCGATGTCCGGCGGCAGCGGCGATACGATGAGTGGAACGCCCGCGCCTTCGCCCGAAGGAACCACGATGGTCTCGCCCGCGAACAGCGAGCGGCCCAAGGGCGCAAGCGATGCCTTGCGCACGGTGGCGCGCAGGCGATCGTCCAGCTTCGGATCGGCCAGCACAAGCCGCCCGTTCGACACCCGGATGGGAGAACCGGCTTTCGCCGCGCGCTCCGCCGCCGCGTTCATCAGGCGCACGCGGTTGTCCGCGCTCACCACGAAAACGCCAACGCGCAATGTGGCCAGTGTGTCGAACGCCAGGCGGGATGTGCGCGCATGAGCATCGGCCATGCGCAACATGCGCATCGCCTGCGCCAGATGCGGAATGAGAAGCTGCATCATGGCGCGATCATCGCTTTCGAAGCGCGAGCCGCCCGCCGGGCGATGGATGCCAATCAGCCCGTTCGTTCCCGGCACAATCCTGAACACCGCGCCGACGAGGTGGTGAATCCGCGTGGGGCGGCAAAGATCGTTATACCAATCGGACGCCAGAAGTTTTTCTTCCGGCACCACATCTTCGCCCAGGCAGGCCACGTCCAATTTTCGCGCGGTCGCAATGCCGGACCAGGCATCGTCCGCATAGCGCTCCGCGACATAAGACGACATCAACGGCCCAAGATTTTCGGTTACACCGACCACATCGATGCGCGCCGGAGACGCATCCCGCATGTGCATCAGGCAACTCGGCGCATCGAAGGCGGCCGCCAGGCGGTCCGGCAATTGCCGTCGCCCCGCCGGATCGAGCGCAGCGGCATAGAGATTCTGAAGCGCGCCAGAGAGGCGCGCGGGATCGAGATCGCGGCGTCCATCAATGGTCATAGCGGCGGAAGATTTCGCATGAGTGAAACAAATTCCGCTTGGCGGCGGCAATCGGTTTTTGCGTGAAGGGATTTTAGCTGCGTCCGCAATGTGTTCATGCTCACGCCGCGATTTTTTGCGATTTCGGCAGGCGAAAGACCGCCAGCCAAATCGATGGCGATCGCCGCTTCGGACCTTGTGACGTTGAAAAGCGCGCGCAGGCGCGACGCTAACGAAGAATCCGGCCGCAATGGATCGCGGAAGAGGATCAGGGCCGCAGGCTTGCCGATGCGGCCCGTCACCGGCGTAACGGTGAGCAAATAAGCCGGCTCGTCCGAGCCTCTGGGTATCGCCAGCGCGGTCGCTGCGGGTAGGTTCTTCGTCGTCGCCTTCGCGATGGCCTGTGCCAGCTTCTGTTCCGTAGCCTGCGCCGCGGCGAGAAGGCCATGGCGTACGATCAGACCGTCTGCGCGGTCCAGCACGTCCTCAGCCGCCTCGTTGCTTTGCAAGATCCGGCCGTCCGCCAGCACAGTCAGGATGGCGAGCCCTACGGAATCCAGAGCGTTCTGTGCCAGTGTTGCGGCCCGGCGGGCAGAAAGCATTTCGCCCCGCGCGCGCAGCACCCGTTCGGCATGGACGGCAACTTGGCGAAGCCGCGCGGCGTCTTCCAACTCGAAAGGCGCGTGATGTTTGCCGCGATGCACGCCGATAATTCCGTTGCCCCACGGCGAAACGACGGCCGAGCCCATGCAGTAAACCGTGTCGTCGTCGTTCCGGCGGATGAGATCGTTGTAAATGATGCTGTTCTGAAATGCGGATGGCGTGACCCAATTGTTGACAAGCACAACGCGATTGAGATTTCGCTCTTGCAGCGCCAGCGCCCGGTAAGAGTCCAACTCCGCGAAGGTCGCATAGTCGTTGAACCACGTCGGCGCGGACTGGCTGTAAGCGATCGTCTGAGTCAGGCCGTCAGTGTGCTGCCAGAACATAAGCGTGGAGCGCGCATTCGCGGCCTGCGCCAGCATGTCAGGCAAGCGTGCAAGCGCACCGTCATCAAACAGTGCTTCGTAAATCTCTTCGGGCCGGACAGGCGTGGCCGGCTTCGAAGATGTGCGCTGAAACGAACGCAACCTGCCCCCTTCGCGACGTGTCCCCCAAAGATGCGCTCCATTACTTGCACAATACTACGATTGCCCGTCTTTCTCATCGGGAGATTGAATGGAAGCCAGCCCTTGACAGGCGGACTATTCGCCTACATATTAGAACATAATAAGAACGATAAGGGATAAGCTCATGTTTTTACAGGAATAAAACATATCGGCTCGAAAGGAATTTCCACCCCATATCTTGAGAATGGCGAAAATCGCGAAGCAAAAATCGAGGATCAATCCCAAGGCAAAAACCAAGCAAAATCAAAGTCAAACTGTCCAGCCGCCCGATTTGAGGCTGAAACGGAAGCCCGGCGCGCCGAAAGGCAATCGCAACGCCCGGAAGCACGGCCTCTATTCCGGCGAGATGGCCGCCATGCGGTTGCAGGTGCGGCTCGCCCTTGCCGAAGCAAAGCAGGCGGCCGCGCAAATGCGGATGCTGACGGCGCTGATGGATGCGGAGACTAAGCGGCGCGGGTCAGAGCGGGCTTTGCATCGTCTGCGGATGCGGTCTGGGCCGGCGTGGGTTGCGTGTGGTGGAAGGCGCTGAGCACCGCGGTGATCACCGTCGCGGCATAGGGCGTCGCCTGCACCGCAAGCATGATCATCCACAGCACGATGGCCGGGCTCTCATACCAGCGGTCGGTCGTCATCGACCAGATCGCGAGAAGACAGGCGACGAACAACGCCGTCTCCTGCCACGCGACGCGCAGAACCTGGGTCAGCCGCGCCGGGTCCGCGCATTTGGGCGTGCGCATGAACGGCTTGCCGGAAGTGAAGAGTCCCGTCCACACCGCCTTGGCGACGGTGTGCGTGAGCGAAAGTCCCGCAACCGACGCGCCCAGCGCGCCGAGGAAACCGGACCTTACCTTCTGCGGGTAAAGCAGCAGCGTCTTGGCCACCTTCACGGCGAACAGCGCCAGCGCGGTGGCGGACAAAGCCCCCATCGGCACGTCGAACGTCATGGGCAGGAAGAACAGGCACGCCGTCCAGATCAGCGCGACGGCCGTGACGCCCAATCCCAGCGCGTCGGAAATCCACGGCAGCCAGCCGGAGATGAACTGATAGCGCTGGCCCCAGGTGAGTTTCTTCCTGCCGAAGAAGATCGCGCGGGCATGCCGCTTCAGGATCTGCATCGCGCCATAGGCCCAGCGATAGCGCTGCACCATGAAGGCGCCCAGCGTATCGGGGATCAGGCCGCGGCCCATGCTCTGCGGAATATAGGCGGCGCTGTAGCCTTGCTCGAAAAGCTTGAGGCCAAGCTCGGTATCTTCGGTGATGCACCATTCGGCCCAGCCGCCCACCTCTTCCAGCGCGCGCTTGCGCACCATCGTCATGGTGCCGTGCTGGATGATGGCATCGTGCTCGTTGCGCTCCACCATGCCGATGTGGAAGAAGCCGCGATATTCCTCGTAGCACATCGCCTTGAACAGGCTTTCGTGGCTGTCGCGATAATCCTGCGGCCCCTGCACCACCGCCACTTCCGGGGATGCGAAGAACGGCAGCGCGCGGCGCAGCCAGAACGGCTCCACCTGATAGTCGCTGTCGATGACGGCGACGTGCTCGGCCTTCGGATCGGTCAGGCGCAAGGCGTGGTTCAGCGCACCGGCCTTGAAGCCTTTCACATTGTCGAGGTGGAAGAAGCGGAAGCGGGCGCCAAGCTTCTCGCAATGCGCCTTCACCGGAAGCCAGGTTTCTTCGTCCGGCGTGTTGTTGTCGAGGAGGATGACCTCGAAGTTCTCGTAATCGAGGCGCGACAGCGCGTTCAGGGTGTCGATCACCATCGCGGGCGGCTCGTTGTAGCAGGGCACATGCACCGAGACGAAGGGCGATCCCGCGGGAATCTCCGCCCGCACCGCGCGCCGGTCCACGCGCCAAAGGCTCGACGCCATCTCGATGCCTTCGGTGATCACGATGGTGGCCGCCAGAAGCACCAATGGCACCATCGACAGCAGAACCGCCATGTCGATCACGTCGATATAGTGCAGCGTGATCACATCGAGCAGCGACAGAAGCCCGGTGGAGACGACCGTCACCAGCCCGCCGATCACCAGATAACCGACCTGATGCACGCGCGGCATGCGGCCCAGAACCAGCAGGCCGAGCAGGAAGGTGATCAGGCCGGCCAGCGCCGCATACATCCGCCATTGCGGGAAAGAGCGGAACATGCCGGTGAAGGGGAATTTGGCCCGGCCGTTCGCATCGAACAGCCCCCAATAGGCGCCGACCGAACCTTCCAGAGTTTCCTTCCAAGGCTGGTCGTAGCCTTCGATCAGATAGTAGTCGTAACCCTTCGTCATCGCGAGCTGGACGAAGGCGCGGTCGAAATAGGCTTCGTTGGCGAGCGACGGTTCCGCCTGCTTGCGCATCGGCCCCTCGGACGGCCAGCCCACCTCGCCGATGATGATCGGCTTGCCGGGAAACTGGTTGGCCACATCGTCGAACCAATGCTGCAGACTGAGCAGCGATCCCGATATGTAAACGCCCTCCCAATAGGGCAGCAGATGGATCGCGATGACATCGACATATTTGCCCAGATCCGGCGCCAGCAGCCATGTGGACCATGGCTCCGCCGTCGTGACCTTGATGCGGTTCGGCAGCGCGGCGCGCACACGCTTGATGTAGCCGTTGAGCTGGTCGATGGAGAGATCGCCCCGCCAGATGACTTCATTGCCGACGAAGACGCGATCCACGGTCCGGCGGTTGGCGAGCGCGGTCCGGATGCCGAGTTGGATCTGCTTTTCGTTCTCCGCCAGATCGGGGCCGATCCAGATGCCGAGCGACACTGTCATGCCATAGCGGCGCGCGATCTCCGGCACGCGGTTCATGCCG
>JAFECN010000090.1 GCA_018242145.1 Pseudomonadota bacterium | reverse complement strand
TCGCCGTCGCCGATCCGGTGATCGACGATTCCGAATCCAACAGCGCCGCCGAAGTGGACGTGCTGACCTCGCTCTCCAAGCGCCGCCAGCAACTGGACGCGCGCGAGCAGTCGCTGAACATGCAGGCCAATCTGATCGCCGCCGCCGAACAGCGCGTGGACGGCAAGATCGCCGCGCTGAAAGATCTGCAGACGACGATGCAGAAGCTTCTGGGCCAGCGCGACGCCGCCGAGCAGGCGCAGCTCACCGCGCTGGTGAAGACCTATTCCTCGATGAAGCCCGCGGATGCCGCGCGCATCTTCAATTCGCTGGACGACACCGTGGAGTTGAACGTCGCCGCGCAGATGAAGTCGGACGTCTTGGGCGCGATCCTCGCCAAGATGCAGCCAGACATGGCCGAGAAGCTCACCGTGCGTCTGGCCAATCGCCTGAAGCTGCCGCAATCGGCGCCCGCCGCCGTCGCCGCGGCGAATGCGCCCGAAGCGCCCGCGGCCCAGCAGATCGCCTCCGTCGATCCGGCCGCGGCGCCCACCACCAACGCACCGGCAACGCCCGAGGCGGCGGCAAATCCGCCGGCCACGCAGGCGAACACGGCGCCCGCGAAACCGGAGCCTGCGCCCGCCGAAGCCAAGCCGGATGCCAAAGCGCCCGCGCAACAGGCTGCCGCGAACGCGCCGAAACCGGCGGCACCCAAGCCGGCATCAGCGACGCCGCCGGCCAAGCCCGAAGCGAAGAAACAGGCTGCCGCCGCGCCAGCCAAACCATCCGAACCACCCGCGGCGAAAGCCAAAGGCGGCTGAGACGAAACCGGCCCGAATCACCGACACTGACGGAACGGGCATACATAAAGACGGGGCATGAACGGTCTGACGAAAGTTGCGATGATGGCGGCGGCGCTTTTGGCGTTCGCCGCTTCATCCGCTTTTGCCGACAGTGTGACCACCTCCAGCGACGGCGGCTTCGGCCGCATCGTCTTCACCTTCGATCCCGCCGCGCATGTCAGCGCGCAGATGACCAGCGGCGTCGTCACGGTAAAGGCCGACCGCCGGATGGGAATCGATCCCGCCGCCGTCACGCGCGGCTTCGGCGATTACGTCGCCAATGCGCGGCTCGATCCCAACGGCCTCACGCTGCGCATCGCGTTGTCGCAGGATGCCCGGCTGCACACCTCCATCTCCGCCAACCGTTTCGCCGTCGATCTGGCGCCGCCGAGTTATCCGGGCACCCCGCCCGATCTTCCGCCGCCGCCGCCCAAGGTTGCGCCGCCCGCCGATGTCGCGAAGCTGCCGGTGCTCTCCATCCGCGCGGGCGCCTATTCCAATTTCTCGCGCGTCGTCTTCGACTGGACGAAGACCGTTGCTTACAGAATCAATCCCGGCACCGGCCATCTCACCATTCGCTTTGAAGCCGCCGAGCGCCCGGACTTCAGCGCCTTCGAGCGCATCGCGCCGCCCTGGGTGAAGCTGGCCGGATGGCGCGTGGAGAATGGCGGGACCGTGGTGGATTTCACCGCCGATCCCGGCTCGCGCTATCACGATTTCCGCGACGGGGCGCATGTGGTTCTCGACGTGCTGTCGCCGAAGACCGACGCCGATGCCTACAAGCCGCCGGGCGACAAGAGCAGCTATGCGGTCAAAACCCTCGCCGCGGCGAACACGCCGCCCGCGAGAGACACCGCCAAACCCGATGCCGCCAAAGCCGCCGCGCAAGCGCAGGCATTGGTCGATGCCCAAAGCAAGCAGGCGGCCCCCGCGCCATCCGCGCCGCAACAGACCGCCGACGCCAACGCCACGGCGCAAGTCCCCGCGCCCGCGCCGATCACCGCGGGCGGCCAGCGCACGCGCGACGGCGCGGTCATCCTGTTCGCCAACGCCGCCTATCATCCCACCGCCGTGTTCGAACGCGGCGCGACGGTGTGGATCGTGCTCGACGGCGCGCCGCCGGTGGATATCGCCAAGCTGCGCGCGGCGCTGGGCGATTTCCCGTCGTCGCTCGATGTCTCGTCCGGCAACGGCACCAGCATCGTGCGCGTGACGCTGAAACAGCCGGAGCCGGTGGCCGCCGATGCGGTGGCCGGAAACCTGCGCGTCACCATCGCGCCGCAGATCGGCCGGCAGCCGATTGCGATCGGCTTCGTGCGCAACGACGATGCCCCGAACGGCGCCTATCTCACCACGCTGGTTCCCGGCGCCGAGCGCGCCATCACGATGGACGATCCCACCGTGGGCGACACGCTCACCATCATCCCCGCCATTCCCGGCCGCGGCATGATCGCGCAAAAAAGCTTTGTCGATTTCAACGCCATTCCCACCGCCGCGGGCCTTGTGATCGTGCCGCTCGCCGACGATCTGGCCGTGGGCGTAAACAAATCGCGCATCCGCATCGGCCGCCCGAACGGGCTGGTGCTCGACACCAACACGCAGGTCGCCGCGGCATCGCCCGCCGATCTCATGCGCCCCGGCGACGGGCCGACCTTCATCGACTTCGTGAAATGGGCGAAAGCGCCGGGCAAGGGCTTCCTGGATTCGGAGCGCCGCCTGCGCGCCATGATCACCAAGCAGAAGCCGCAAGATGTGAACAAGGCCCGCCGCGTGATGGCGCGCTTCTATGTCGCCAACCAGTTCGCGGCCGAAGCGCTCGGCCTCGTCAATCTCATGCAGGCGACCGACCCCACCCTGCAGGGCGATCCGCAACTTCAGATCATCCGCGCCGCATCCGATTACATGATGGGCCGCAACAACGACGCGCACAACATTCTGGCCGCCGCCGCGTTCGACAACGATCCCCACGCCGCGTTCTGGCGCGGGCTGGTGGAAGCGGCGCTCGGCAACGAGGCCGATGCGAAGAAGGCGCTGGCCATGGCCGATCCGGTGCTCTCGCATTACCCGGTGGACTGGCAAAGCCGCGCGCGCATTGCCGAGGCGGAAGCGGCGCTCGCCGCCGGCAGCCTGGAGAACGCGGATGCGGCCTTGTCCAAACTGCCGCGCGATCTTCCCAAGCCCTTGCTGCTGGATTCGGAAATCGCGCGCGCCAAGCTTTACGCGCGCGAGAACCGCAAGCGCGACGCCTTCGCCCTGTTCGACGCGGTGGAGAAAAGCGGCGACGAGCGCGCCGCCGCGCAGGCGATCTACGCCCATGTCGAAGCCGGGCTTCAGACCAAGACCATGACGGTGGCCGACGCCATCGACCGGCTGGAAGCGCTGCGCTATCGCTGGCGCGGCGATGCGCTGGAGCTGAAGACGCTGCGCAAGCTCGGCGCGCTTTATTTCCAGACCAAGCGCTGGCGCGACGGCCTCACCGTGCTGCGCATCGCCTCGCGGAATTTCCCGGAAGACGAATCCGCCCGCAAAGCGCAGGACGAGATGCGCGCCGCCTTCGTGCAGCTTTATCTGAAGGGCGCCGCCGACAAGATGTCGCCGGTGCAGGCGCTGGCGCTGTTCTACGATTTCATCGACCTCACCCCCATCGGCCCGGATGGCGACGAGATGATCCGCCGCATGGCCGACCGGCTGATGGCGGTGGACTTGCTCGGCCCCGCTGCCAAGCTGCTCGCCTATCAGGTGAACAACCGCCTGGACGGCGTGGCGCGCGCGCAGGTGGCCGCGCGCCTTTCCATGATCGAACTGCTCGATCACAAGCCGAAGGACGCGCTGGCCGCCATCCGCGACACGCGCATCGCCGGATTGCCGGACGATGTGAACCACCAGCGCATGATCCTGGAAGCGCGCGCGCTCGCGGCGCTGAAGCAATGGGATGCGGCGCTGGACATCATCGCGCTGGACGAAGCGCCGGATTCCCAGCGCCTGCGCGCCGACATCTATTGGGAAAGCGGCAACTGGGCGGTGGCCGGCCAGAAGGCGGAAGAACTTCTGGGCGATGCGTGGAGCGACAAGAACCCGCTCAGCGCCGACGACCGCACCGAAGTCATGCGTGCTGCCATCGCCTACTCCCTGGCGAACGACGAACCCAGCCTCGACCGCCTGCGCGATCATTTCGGCCCCAAGATGGCCGCGAGCAAGGACGCATCCGCCTTCACCGTGGTGACCCAGAACATCAGCGCCCAGGGCGCCCAATTCCGCGACCTCGCCGGCCAGATCGCCTCGATAGACACGCTGGAGTCCTTCATGAAGGATTTCAAACGGCGCTATGAGAATAACGCGGTGAATTGAGCGCGGGGCCACTGCCGCTCACCCCATTTGTCATGGCCCGCGAATGCGGGCCACCCAGTTGGATTCTGCATTGTCTCGCAAGACATCACCTGGGCAGCCCGCATTCGCGGGCCGTGACAGGAATGGGCAATCTCAGAGTTCGAGAAATATCCATTCGCTCCCTGTATTCCTTCATTCGTCATCGCCCGCTTCATGCGGGCGACCCAATTTCTTTTTTTAAATGGGTTGTCTGGGCAATGGCGGGTTTTGCAGCCTGATGATCTCAGCCGCTTTTGACCGCAAGCAGTAAATCCGGCGACAGAATACATGTTTCCTGGCCGCCGCGTTTGGCTGTATTCGCCTATTCCGCCGCGTGGAGCGCCGGGATTTTCTTGATGGTGGACCAACCGCCGCTCACCACCTGTCATGGCCCGCGAATGCGGGCCACCCAGTTGGGTTCTGCATTGTCTCGCAAGACATCACCTGGGCGGCCCGCATTCGCGGGCCGTGACAGGAAGAAGCAATTTCAGAAAGTTTGGAAAACGTATCCTGCCGCTGTATTCCGGCTTGCGTCAAAGATAATGGCATTGATTGCTGAAGGCCGTAGTTATCGCTGGATCGCGCGCGATCTCGGCATCAGCAAAATACCGTTACCGACGTTGTTCAGCGCAATCGAACCGACGTGAAAACGCAGGAAGAAGCAGGATCGGGAGGAATGGAATGACTGACCAGACACACCTTGAAGTCGCCGAGCGCTGGAATCAAAACGCCGACCAATGGACCGCTGACGTTCGCAATGGCTACGATGTTTATCGTGACCTGTTCACGTTTCCGGCTTTCCTAGAATTTCTGCCGGATATTACCGGCCTAGACGTTATCGACTTCGGATGTGGTGAAGGCACCAATACCCGATACTTCGCGAAAATGGGCGCCCACATCACGGGCATCGATATCTCAGCTGATATGATCGCACATGCACAGCGAGCGGAGATCTCGGGCCCAATCGGGGTAACCTACCAGCTTGCATCGTATAGCTCAGAAACCGGCCTTCCTGCCGGATCTTTTGATGCAGTCATCTCAACGATGGCGTTAATGGACGGCCCCGATTTTCAGGGGGCGATGCATGAAGCATACAGGTTGCTTCGTCCGGGCGGTTTCATCGCATTTAGCGTTTTGCACCCCTGCTTCATAACGCCTGGCTTACACTGGCAAAAGGACGAAAATGGCAAGACGACTGGGTTGTGTGTCGCCCGCTATTTCGACAGGTCTACATTCACCGAGAGCTGGAAGTTCGGAAATCGCCCTGCGGATGAAAGCGTCGTGCCTTTCGCCGTGCCCAGATTTCCCAGAACGATAAGCGATTATATCAATGCAATCGCTTCTGCTGGCTTCCGCGTAGCGCGCATCGAAGAGCCTCAACCTACGGAAGACGCTTGCAACGAAGTGCCGCGATTCCGCAGGTGGCGTGATCTCGGGGCTTTCCTGCTACTTGTCATGGCAGAGCGCCCTTAGGGTGCAGCGACAGGATACCTATTGCAGCAAAGAAGTGCACTGGCGAGAAATATGTATCCTGTCGCCGCATTTCCTAACATCGGGTAATAAGAAAATTGCTGATGGGATTAGGGGGGGACATCTAGATGGATGAAGTTGTCGAACTTGTAGTCAGAAATCTTCAAAACTATCACTATCCCGCTTTTCGCATCGTTCAGGCGGAGAGCGGGCAACTTGATTTTGGAGGTGGTGTGCGTGGCGACTTTTGCGAGGACCACGCTAATACTGACGGCGAGCTAGATAACTATCACTATAGGTTGCTTCGTAGTGAAAACGCTTATCTAAACCTTATGGGCATGGCATCTGTAATTTACTGGGGATGGGCGAATGGTGAAATTCGCGAAGTAAGGGTTAGGTGGTTTTTGAATGGTCATGGAAATATGCCACCGACAACAGCCGCTATTGCGCAGGAAAGGCTCCTTCGCGCTAAGGAGGCGTTAGAGAATGGCAATTGCGGATTAGCACTGAGTTCTTTTCAAGGCGTATCGCAATTGGGCCGTACACCGTTTTCATCGAAGATAATTGCGTTTCTCGCGCCTAACTCGGCTGGCGTGTATGATACGAAAATTCAGAATGCCATTCTGGAATTACCTGCTTTGGCAAATTGGCCACGACTAGACGCTGCACGAAATGGTTGCGGCGAGGTTGACAGTGGTGCAATCCAAGATTGTTACATTGCTTGGTGTAGCGCACTCCAATCTATTGCTGGGGAGATTTCTAATCGGGGCTTGGGGCAGCCACGGCCGCTAGACATTGAGCGGGCTATATTTGCGGCTTACATAGCTCATGGAAATCCATAGAAATTAGAAATCCGGCGGCAGAATATATATTCCCCGAGGGCGAAGCCCGCGCTGCGTTGAGAGGATTTGGTTTTCTTCGCCATGCCGCAACATGGCATATCCTCCTGCCGTCATCGCCCGGTCGCGCGTTTCTCACGCGCGATCCGGGTGACCCATTTTTGCGGACGGAAAAGAAAATTGGGTCGCCCGGATCCTTCGCAAAAAGCGAAGGACCGGGCGATGACGAAGTGCTGAAAATGCGTAGAAGCCGCCGGACGTCACCGCCCCATCAGCGCCCGCAGCGATGCCACATAGGCACGACCGATATGCGGCAGCGAGAGCAGGTCGCGGTCGGTCCATTCGGCGGCGTCTTCCAGCGTGGCGATGCCGCCGCGCAGCAGCGCGTTCTTCGCGCGCTTGGGCAGCGCGTGTTCGGGCAGCGCCGCGATAGGCTGGTCGCGCATCGTTTGCATCTTCGCCGTCATGCGTGCGTTTGCGCGAAAGCGCCGCCGCTCATCGCGCGCGGGCGTTCGCAGGCCGTCGGCAAAATATGTTCGGGCAGATCCAGAACCATCTCGTTGACGGCGAGCGCGCGCGCCAGCGCGTTGGTCGCGATCTGAAGCACCAGCCGTTTTTCGGGGATGGCGATCCAGCGCAGATGCGCTTCCAGCAGCGCGGGCGCTTTGGCCTGCGAGGCGGCGATGAGCGTAAGCGCCTGCCGCTCGTCCGCGGTGATTTCGGGGCAGCCCGGCGTGCCGATCGTCAGCGGCTTGCGGCTGGCCACGGCCAGCGCCTGCAGGAAGGTGCAGAACGTGGCGAACACTTCCGGTCCGTCATCGCCGAAGGCGGCGGAAAAATCGTCCATCATCAGCGGGCAGAAGGTGCGGCCCGCGGCCATGCGGCGCCACGACCACACAAGCAGATGTTCGCCAAAGCCGAAGCCCGAAGGCGCGTCCTGTCCGTCTTCCGCCGCGAATGCGATGTCGGTGCCCATGCTCAAATCTCGTCCGGGAGGCCACACAGCATCTTATTTGCGATTGATTTTCAATCTCAAGGTATTTATGAGGGACGCGCGCAGTGGGGCTCGCGGCCCGATAGCGCGTTTCCTCCCTGAACTTGGACGGGCCGACCCCCTTGCGGCCCGCCTTTTTCTTGGTCGGCAGGCGTAATCCTATATTCCAATAAAATTTCCTATTTCCCTCTTGCATGCCGCTTATTTGTTCTCTATATGTTCTTTTTGATCGAGCCGGGAGGGCCATTTTGAGGACATAGCGTCAGCGCAAGGACAGACAGGTAAGGGGGCCAACTTGCGGGCACCCCGCGCGGCCGCCGCCGGACACTCTTGAGACCGGACAAAAGATGGAGGCGCCGCATGCAAACCGGGGAGATTGAAGCGAAGGCGCTTATTGGTCGCGCGGGTGAAATCCGTCTTCCTCAGGCCTGCTGCGTAGCTAGGAATCGTTGGGCTCGCCGGGACGCCGCGCGGGCCTTTCTTTTAGGAGGCGGTGCGCGTCTCTGCCGCCGCATCGGCGAAGAATTCCAGCACCCGCCCCGCGATCTTTTCCCAGCCGGGTTCGCCGATCAGCCAATGGCTGTGGCCCGGGATCTCTTCGAACGAACCCTTGGCGCGATACCGCTTCGCCACGCCGCGCACCGTGGCCGGCGGGTTCACCCGGTCGCGTTTGCCCGCAAGGCAGAGCACGGGGCAATCCACCCGCGTCGCATCCACGCTGCTGGCGCGGCGCGGATCGAGCGCCCATTGCATGATCTCGAAGGTCGCCAGCCCCGACTCCGGCACGAAGCGCGCGAACACCTTCTCGCGCGCTGCCTCGTCCAGCCTGTCGAGCGCATTGGTCATCGCGATCCAGCGCTCCGGCTTCAGCGGCTTGTTCCAGAACTCGCCCGCCATGTAGAGCGCCTGCGCCGAGGCGATCTCGAACGGCGTGGACGGCAGAATGCCGTAAGGCGCGCTCGGTGCCAGGCAGGCGATGCCGCGAACCTTGCCGCGCGCCGCCAGCATCTGTGCCAGAAGCCCGCCCATCGAATGGCCGATGAGAAAAGCCGGTTCGCCGATCGTCTTCAGCAGCTTTTCCAGATCGTCCGCATAATCGGTGAGGCTCGTCGTGCCCAGCGCCCGCGGCGGGTGCTTTCCGCAATCGTGAAAGCGCAAGTCCGGCACATGCACCGCGAAGCCCTGGTTCTCGAAGATCGGCGCCCAGTCTGCAAACGCCCATGCGCCGCAGAACGCGCCATGAATCATCACGACGGGGACGCGCCTGGCAGTCATGCGGGCAAAATCATGTGAACGCGAGATCGCGGAATTCGCCGATCACCTTGGTGTAGGTGTCGCGCTTGAACGGAACGATCAACCGGGGCAGGGCTTCGATGGCAAGCCATTTCCAATGTCCGAATTCCGGATGCTCCGTGGCGATGTTGATGTCGCTGTCCTGTCCGGTGAATCGCATCGCGATCCACTTCTGCCGCTGGCCGCGATATTTGCCGTGCAGCGCGATGCCCAGAAGATGCTGCGGAAGGTCGTAAGCCAGCCACTCGTCCATCTCGCGCAGATACTCGGCCTTGTTGGTGCCGATCTCTTCCTGGAGTTCGCGCAACGCGGCTTCCCGCGGCGTTTCGTTGCCGTCGATTCCGCCTTGCGGCATCTGCCAGCCTTCCACCGTCTGGTCGATGCGTTTGCCCACGAACACAAGCCCGTTCCGGTTCAGAAGCATCACGCCCACGCAAGGGCGGTAGGGAAGATCTTCGTGGCGAAGGTGGGTCTGCCGGGACATTGCCGATCGATGTTATTTGTTGCCGGTCGAAACTATGGCGGAAGCGGGCACCAGAACAAAGCCCCGCCCGGAAAGCCCCTGCGCCCACGCCGAAAGCCGCTCGATGGTCACCGGATAGACGAAAGCCGTGCCCGCAGCCGAACCGTTGAGCCGCGCGCGCGCTTCCAACTCCGAAAGCCGCTGATCGATCTCCATGCCGGTCTGGATGGCATCGATATTCGCGGCGGATTGCACATAGGGAGCGCTCACGCGCTTGGCGACATCGGGCGCCGCCGAGCGGCCCGCAGGTCCGGCATCGAAGAACAGAAGCCCGCGCCGCGCCAGAAACGTCATCACCGGCTCCAGCGCGTTGGGGTCGGCCATGAAGCGGCCGCCCAGAAGATTCATCACGCCCGCATAGCCGGTGAACCGCGTCAGCGACCAGGTGAGGCGGTCGGTATTGGAGTCTTCGTCATTGCCCGTGCGCAGCGTGTGCGGCCCCGGATCGCTGTCGGGAAAATCGTAAGGCTCCATCGGCACTTCGAGCAGCACTTCATGGCCGCGCTTGCGCGCCTCGCCCACCCAGCGCTGCACATCGTCCGCATACGGAAGGAACGCCAGCGTGATGGCGGGCGGAAGATTGGCGATCGCCGCCTGTGTCGCTTTTGCGCTCACGCCCAGCCCGGTGACGACAATGGCGATCCTGGGGCCTTGCACATTGGGCACCGGCGGGGCGTAGGCCGTCATCGGGCTGCGTCCGTCGTCGCCGATGCGCGGCAACGGCCCGTCCGGTGTGGTTTCGATCAGGTCGGGATCGGCAAGAAGGCTGGCCCCGGCATAGATCGGCTTGGTGATGTTCGCGGGAACGCGCGACGGCGGCAGTTGGGTGGCTTGTCCCTGTGCCGGCATAGGCGCCGTCGGCTGCGCGCCGGCACCGATCTTGTTCACATCGCCCGCCGGAGCATGGTGCGTCCGGGCGGTGACGCGGGCGGGCTTCGGCGGAACGCTGATGTCAAAGGCCGCGACCGGCGCGCCGTCCGATGCCTTGCCGAACAGCGCCGTCCAGCCGAGCGCACCCAGCAGCACCAGCGCGAGAGCGGCCCAAGCCAGCATCAACGCACGCGGAAAGCTGCGCGCCTGCGTGTCTTCGCCGTCGGTTAATTCCGCTGCCGCCATAACCGCTTCCATAGCGCGGTTCGGGGTACCAGAGGGTTAATTCGCGCGCTTCTTCGGCTCCGGCTTCGCGGGCTGGTCGGCATCCGCCACCACGGGCCCGCCCGACAACATGCTCACCGCGTAGGAAAGCTGGAAGTCGTCGAATTTCTTGCCTTTGGGCGGCAGGATCGCGGGCGGCGGCGGGGCGGGCTTGGGCCCTTCCGCCTCCAGATGATGGGGCAGGTTGGCCTCGCGCTGGTCGAACTCGGTATAGGGATCGTCCTCGTCGGCACCTTGCGAGACCACGACATCGGGCACGATGCCTTCGGCCTGAATGGTGCGGCCAGACGGGGTGTAATAGCGCGCCGTGGTCATGTGCAGCGCGCCGTCATCGCCGTTGTTCAGCGGAATGATCGTCTGCACCGAACCCTTGCCGAAGGACGTGGTGCCCACGATGCGCGCGCGCTTGTGATCCTGCAGCGCGCCGGACACGATTTCCGATGCGCTCGCGGTGCCGCCGTTGATCAGCACGATGATGGGCTTGCCGCCGGTGATGTCCCCCGGATGCGCGTCGAAACGCTCCGTATCTTCCGGGCGCCGTCCGCGCATGGACAGAATCTCGCCGCCATTCAGGAAATCGTCGGCCACCGCGATGGCCTGGTCCAGAACGCCGCCGCCATCGTCGCGCAGATCGATGATATAGCCCTTGATGCCGGGGCCGATCTCTTTCTTCAGCTTGGCCACGGCCGCCTGCAGGCCGCTGTCGGTGTGATCGTTGAAGGCCGGAATCTTGATGTAGCCGACGCTGCCTTCGCGCTTGGACGTCACCGGCTCGACCGGCACCTGCGCGCGCACGAGCTTGATGTCGAACGGCTCCTTCACGCCGGCGCGCGAGATCGTCAGCGTCACCTTCGTGCCGCTCGGCCCGCGCATCTTCTTCTGCACGTCGTCCAGCTTGAAGCCGGTGATGGGCGTGCCGTCGATCTGCAGGATCGTGTCGTTGGCCTTGACGCCCGCGCGTTTCGCCGGCGCATCGTCCATCACGGCGACTGCCTTGATGGTTCCGCTGTCGGACTGGATGACGATGCCGACGCCGCCATATTCGCCTTCGGTCTTCACCGTCATGTCGGCGAAGGTCTTGGGATCGAAATAGCTCGAATGGGCGTCGAGATTGGTCAGCATGCCGCCGATGGCATTCTCGATCAGCAGCTTGTCTTCGGGCTTCTCCACATAATCGGCGCGGACCTTCGCGAAGGCCTGACCGAAACGGTCCAGCTCGCTATAGGGCGACGGCATCTGCTGCGCGCCATAGGCGAAATGCAGGAAGGTCCCGGCCAGACAAAACCCGAAGGCTGCGCCGGCAAGGGTGAGCGGTATGCGGTTGTTCATAAGAGGCTTTCGAATATCCATGGAGTTTTGGTGCCGCTCAGTCCGCAACCGCTGCGCTCTTGACGAACGCGACGGTGCTTTTGCCGTTCAGCATGTCGAGCGCATAGGAAAGCTGGAAGTCGTCATATTTCTTGCCCGGCGCGGGCTTGATGATCTGCGTCGTCTTTTTCGCAGGTCCTTCGCTGGCCAGATGGTCCGGTAGATCGGCTTCGCTCTGCGCCGCCAGTTTCACGGACGACTCGTCGCCCTGCGCCACCGCAACATCGGGTGTGATGCCGACTGCCTGGATCGAGCGGCCCGACGGCGTGTAATAGCGTGCCGTGGTCAGGCGCAGCGCGCCGCCGCCTTGGCTCAGCGGAATGATCGTCTGCACCGAGCCTTTGCCGAAAGACTGCATGCCCACGATTTTGGCGCGCTTGTCGTCCTGCAGGGCTCCGGCAACGATCTCGGCGGCGCTCGCCGTTCCACCATTCACCAGAACGATCACCGGCTTGCCGTTCGTGATGTCGCCGCTATGCGCCGAATAGGTCGCGTCGTCGGACGCATGACGGCCTTTTGTGGAAACGATCGTTCCGCTCTGGAGGAAATCGTCCGACACATCGACGGCCTGCTCCAGCAGTCCGCCCGGATTGTTGCGCAAATCCAGAACGTAGCCTTTGAGATTGGGCCCGATCTGCTGCTGCAGCGATTTCACCGCGCGCTCGATGCCCGGCGCGGCGTCCTCGTTGAACGAGGTCAGCCGGATGTAGCCGATATTGCCGTCGCGATGGAATTTCACCGTCGCCACATGCACGATTGCGCGGGTCAAGGTGAGCTGGAACGGCTTCTTCTCGCCTTTGCGCAGCACGGTCAGCTTGATCTTGGTGCCGGGCTTGCCGCGCATGAGGTCCACCGCGTCGCCCAGCGAAAGGCCCTGCACCGGCGTGCTGTCGATTGCGGCGATATAGTCGCCCGGCTTGATGCCCGCTTTGGCGGCGGGCGTGTCGTCGATCGGCGAAATGACCTTCACCAGTCCGTCTTCCATCGTCACTTCGATGCCGATGCCTGCGAACTCGCCTGTCGTCTGGATTTTCAGATCGGCGTATTGTTTCGCATCCATATAGCTGGAATGCGGATCGAGCGAAGACACCATGCCCTCGATGGCGGCGTTCACCAGTTCTGTGCCCGAAACAGGGCGAACATAGTTGGCCTGCACGCGCTCGAAGGCGTCGCCGAAAAGATCGAGCTGCTTGTAGGCGGAATTGTCCGACGCGCTGTGGGCCGCGGGAAAAAGCATCGCCGCCGCCGCAAAACCGGCGATCATTCCGACACCGACAAACGCATAACGCTTCATGATTTTTTCGCTTTCCTCAGATCGGGCTTTCTGCCGGGCTCCAGCCAGGGCGCGGGGCTGAAGCTTTTTCCATTGTGCCGCACTTCGAAATACAGCCGTCCATTGCTGCCTGCCGGCATCGCGCCGACAGGCTCTCCGGCAAGCAATTGATCGCCGGTTTTCACCGCAAAACGACCCATGCCCGCAAGAACAAGATCGTAGCCGCCCGGCATTTCCAGGATCAAGGCTTCCCCGGTCTTATGGTAACGCCCGGCAAATAGAACCTGGCTGTCCGCGGGGGCGATGACCGCCGCGCCGGGGCCGGTCAGAAAGCTTACGCCCGGAGAAAGGTCCGCCGCGCGCGGGTCGCTGCTGTCGAGTTCGCGTCCCACCACCGGGCGGCGCAGGGAACCGCGTTGCAGGCCCAATTCGTTGTCGTTCTGCGGCCCCACCACCACGACGCTCTGGTTGCCCGGCATCGCGGCGCGCAGGGCGGCGACTTTCGCCAGAAGCGAGCCAAGGTCCGCGGCCTGTCCGGCGATGGCATCCAGTTGCGCCTGCAGATCGCCATAGACGCTTTGCGCGGCCTGCGCTTCGCGTTCCTTGATCGCGAGAAGTTGATTCAGCTCGGTGCGGGCTTGCGAAAGTTTAATCGCATTGCGCGCGCTTTCGATGCGCCGCTGCTGAAGCTCGGCCCGTGTCTTGCGCAACGCATCGAGCCGCCGCGACAGCGCCGCGGCGGCTTCGTAAATGCGCGGCAGGGAGGCGCCCAGAAGCATGGCGCCATGGGTTGCGCCGAGGGCATCGTCCGCCTTCAGAACGATCACCGGCGGCATGTCGTGTTGGAGCCGCTCCAGAACGGCAAGCAGGCGGCCCACCTTCACGCGGTCGCGCTGGAAACTCGCCGACATCTGGCGCTCTTCGACGGACAGTTCGGCGATGGCGGAAGCCAGCGAGGCCTTTTCGGTTTCCAGCTTCTGCACGCGCGCGGCGGTCTCGATGAGTTTTTGCCGAAGCCGCGCCGCTTCTTCCGCCAGATTTTTGCTCTTGGCCTTCGCGCTCTCGACGGCGGGCTTTGTCTTGCGGATCTGGCTTTGCAGGCTTTGGTAGCGGTCGCTGGTGCTCGGCAGCGTTCCATATTGATCGAGCGGCACGGCATGGCTCAGATCGAGCGGCTCTTCCGGCAGCGGCGCGGACTGAGCCTTGGGGTGCGGAGTTTTCGCCGCCTTTTCCGCGTGATGCGTCCTGGCCTGTGCCGGGCACAAGCCCAGCGCCAAAGCCGCCGCACATATATATATAAGGCGCCGCGAGATCAGGCTTTCCCCGTCTGGTTTTTGACCGCCTGTGCCTTGCGCGCGATTTCCGCCGGATCGTTCAGATAATGCGCTTCGGCGGCCTTGAACTGCGCGTTCAGACGATAGGCGCGCGGTTCGCCGGTGGGAAGATCGAGCTTGGTGATGGCCTCGTCGTCGATGTTCTCCAGATGCTTCATCAGCGCGCGCAGCGAATTGCCATGCGCGACGATCAGCACGTTCTTGCCCTTCGCCAGTTGCGGAACGATCGTCTTCTCCCAATAGGGCATGACGCGCGCCAGCACGTCCTTGAGGCTTTCGCTGCGCGGGATTTCCGCGTCGCTCAGATCCGCATAGCGGCGGTCCGCTTTCGGATAGTCTTTCGATGTCACATCCACCGGCGGCGGCGGGGTGGCGTAGGAGCGGCGCCAGATCAGCACCTGCTCTTCGCCGAAATTCTTCACCGCTTCCTTCTTGTCCATCCCCTGCAGCGCGCCGTAGTGGCGTTCGTTCAGCCGCCAGTGCTTTTCCACCGGCAGCCACATCTGATCCATCTCTTCCAGCGCCAGCCCCAGCGTGTGGATCGCCCGGCGCAGCAGCGAGGTGTAGGTCAGGTCGAACTGGAAGCCATCCCTCGCCATCAGCCGGCCGGCGGCGCGGGCTTCGGCCAGGCCCTGCTCCGTCAACGGCACGTCGCGCCAGCCGGTAAAGAGATTCTTCTTGTTCCACTCGCTCTCGCCGTGACGGACGATGACGAGTTGGCCGATAGCGCTGGACACGGGGCTTGCCTCACCGATTCTTGCGGGATTTGCGGGACCATAGGGTCGGGGGTCCGCCCTGTCCACGCGACCCGAAGCCGGCCTTTTCCTGCCGGGAAATTCTTGCCGGGAGACCCGGTTTTACCTTTTGGTAATCACTTAAGCCATTGTTCAAAAACAGCTATTTCTTCTTCCCGGGCGGCATGGTTCTGGCAGGTGGAAAGCCGGAAGAACAGCAAGAGCAGAACCCGCTCATGGCCCAGCGCCGCTCCATCCTTGCCCGCATCGCCGCCGCGATCGCATCCGCCGTGCTCGTCCTCGCGCCCCTGCAGGCCTATGCCTTCAGCCGGGTGAAGGATCTCGTCGATGTCGAGGGCGTGCGCGACAACATGCTCGTCGGCTACGGCATCGTGGTCGGCCTGAACGGCACGGGCGACTCGCTGCGCAACGCGCCATTCACCCAGCTTTCCATCCAGACCATGCTGGAGCGCATGGGTGTCAACACCCGCGGCGCGCAAATGCAGACCAAGAACACCGCCGCGGTGATGGTCACGGCGAATCTTCCGGCCTTCGGGGCGCAGGGTTCGCGGATCGACGTGTCTGTGAGCGCGCTCGGCGACGCCAAGAGCCTGCAAGGCGGCACGCTTCTGGTGACGCCGCTGTTCGGTGCGGACGGGCAGATCTATGCACTCGGCCAGGGCCCGGTCGCGATCGGCGGCTTCTCCGCGCAGGGCCAGGGCGCCAGCGTCACGCGCGGCGTTCCGACGGCAGGGCGCATCGCCAACGGCGCGATCATCGAGCGCGAGACCGGCTTCGTCCTTGCCAAGGAAACCTCGTTACGCCTGTCGCTGCACAATCCGGATCTCACCACCGCGATGCGCATCGCCGCCGCCGTCAATCGCTATCTCGGCGGCAATATCGCCACGGCGAACGATCCGGCGACCGTGCATCTGAACGTGCCGGCCGCCTATCCCAACGGCGTCGTCGGTCTTCTGAACGATGTCGAGCAGTTGAAGGTCGATCCGGATCAGCCCGCCAAGGTCATCATCGACGAGCAGTCCGGCGTGATCGTCATGGGCTCGGATGTGCGCATTTCCACCGTGGCCATCGCGCAGGGCAATCTCACCATCAAGGTCACCGAAACGCCGATGGTCAGCCAGCCCGCGCCGTTCTCCAAGGGCGGCACGACGCAGGTGGTGCCGCGCACGAACATCCAGATCGACGACGGCAAGGGCAACAAGATGGCCGTGCTGCATGATGGCGTGTCCCTCCAGAAGCTTGTCGATGGATTGAACGCGCTGGGCGTGGGGCCGCGCGACATCATCTCGATCCTGCAGGCGATCAAGGCCGCGGGCGCGCTGCAGGCCGACATCGAGGTGATCGGATGAGCGACGCCGCGATCCAGGCCACGATGGCGTTGGCGCAATCGGCCGCGCCCAAGGCGCCGGTCAGCGCCTCCACGCTGGCGGCCGCCCGCAAGGCCGCGAAGGAGTACGAGGGCGTCTTCATCTCGCAATTCCTCGGCTCGATGTTCGAGGGCATCTCGACCGACGGTCCCTTCGGCGGCGGGCAGGGCGAAGCGATGTTCCGCTCGATGATGCTGGATCAATACAGCAAGCAGATCGAAGCCCAGGGTGGCTTCGGCCTTTCGGAGGCGATGACCAAGCAGTTGCTGGCGCACCAGGAGATGCGGTCATGAGCGACGGCGCGAAGGCCAAGATCGAACGCCTTGTCCTGCTGACGGAGCGGATCAGCGAGGCGCTGACCGCGGACGTGAAATCGCTCGAAAAGGGCGATGCCAAAACGCTCCGCAGCATCGAGACGCCGTTTCAACAGTTGATGATCCAGTATTCCAAGGAAGCGCAGGGCGTGAACGCCGCGGTCCTCAAGCATGTCGCGCCGGAATTGCGCGACAGGCTCATTCGCAGCGCCAAGGCGATGAACGATCTTCTGGCGCGCCATCAGCGCCTGATTACCCGCGTGCGCAACGCCAGCGAAGGCATCATCCAGGCGGTCGCGCGCGAAGTGGAGCGCCGCCAGACCTCGCAGCGCAGCTATGGGCGCGTGCCGTCCACCCGCCCGCAATCGTCGGGCGCGATGGTCTATAACAGCGTCATCTGAAGATCGCCGCCGGTCCAGGGTCTGGACTCAATTGCCATCGATCAAATCAAAACTTGTCATGGCCCACCGGAGAGTGGGCCATCCAGGTGAAGCACGCTCAACTTTGGAAAGCAGAGTCTGCGTCACCTGGGTGGCCCGCTTTTGCGGGCCATGACAATCTGTTTTCACGTTCCAATTGCGTACGAAACCTAGCGCCGTCAGATCAGCGTCGAACTGCTGCTGCTGGTGGACGAGCCGGTCAGCATGTTCAGCGCCAGATTGTAGCTGGCCAGATTGGCCGTGAGATAGCTCGGCGCCGTCCCCGAAGACGACGTGTTCGACGACGTGGATGTGGTGGACGAAGCCGGGGTGTTCGTCGTCTGGTAGATGCTCCGGATCGAGGAGAGCACGTTCAGAAGCTGCGCGCGCACCGCGCCGGCGCTGGCGCTGTCCGACAAGGTGAGGTTGCTCGTGAGGCCGAGGCCGAACGCCTTGGTGCCGTCGGCAGCGACGGCCGTGGGCGGGGTGGACGAAGACGATGTGCTTTTGCCCGTGTTCGTGATGACGCCCGGCGCGATGCCGAGGCGGCCCAGGGCATCGAACCCGTCCGGCCCGGCAATGAGCGTTGCGGTGACGCCCGGATTGACGGCGATCTTCAGCCCTTCCGTTCCGCTGCCATAATTCACACTCGCGTTTCCGCCGCCGACGAACTCCGCGTTGATCTTGTTCGTCAGCGAGTTGAGCGTTTCGCCCGCATCGATGCGGATGGTCGCGGTGCGCGTCGAAGACGCGGTGGCGATCTTGATCTGGAAGGAATCGCCCGCGCGCAAGGTCGTCGCCGTCGTCAGGTCGAGCGACTGGTTCAGGCTGATCGTGCCCTTGGGAAGGCCGAGCGCGTCCAGCACGCTGCTGCCGCTGGCGTCGACGGCGACGGATGTGCCCGTGGACTGGCCGTCCATGCCGCCATACTGGCGCACCCAGTTGAGCGAACCGCCCGGTGCAATGGAGGCGACGAAGGCATTTGTCGTGTTTTGCGTGCTGCGCGTCTGGCCGCTGAAGGTGCCCGATGTCGTGCCCGCCAGATAGACCGTGCCGTCCGATCCCACGGTCAGCGCGCCGCCCTGGTCCTGCGCGCTGGTGCCCACATAGGTGACGGTGTTCGCCGTCGCCGATGTGCCGTTGTCGGTGATGCCCATCACATAGGCATCGCTGCCGCCGGAACTGGGCGCGGTGATCGTCGCGGTGCCGCCGGTGAAACTGGCGTTGGTGGTGGTGCCCGACAGATAAACCTGATTGCCCGACACCGCGATGCTGCCGATGGTGCCGCCGTTCTGCAGATCGCCCAGATCCTGCGTCCACAGCGGCGCCTGCGTCGCATCGCCATTGGCGTATTTGGACAGAACGGCATGACCGTTCTGCACGCTGGCGACATAGAGGCTGCCGTCGGACGCGGTGGTCATCGCCGACACCTGGTCGTTGCCGCTGGTGCCGAATTGCTGCTCGTAAACCAGCTTGCCCTTGGAATCGAGCTGGGCGACGTAAGCGTCCTGCTTGCCGCTGCTGGTCTGGCCGCTGCCGATGACGCCCGTCACCTGCCCGCCGATGAACACGTTGCCGTTCGCGTCCACGCTGATGGCGTTGGACTGGTTGGCGTTCAGCGTCTGAAGCTGCTGCGTCCAGACCGGCGTGCCGTTCTTGTCGTATTTGGCGACGAAGCTGTCGTTGTTGCCGTCGGCGATGGAGGTGGTGGTCAGCGCCGAGGTGCTGGAGCCGGTGACATAGGCATTGCCGTTCTGGTCGAGCGCCAGCCCATAGCCGGACGCGCTGTCGGCGGCGCCCACCATCTGCGTCCACAGCACGTTGCCAGTGGAGTCGTATTTGGTGAGGTAAACGTCCTGCGTGCCCTGGTTGAGCTGGCTGCCGAAATCGCCGGTGGCATTGCCGAGCACATAGATGTTGCCGCTCGAATCCACCGCGCTCGCCTGCGCGTTGGTGGTGCCGGTGGTGGGATTGGCGTTGACGTTGAACACGCTCTGCGTCGCGCCGCTCGAAAGGCCGGTGAGCTTGATGATGCGGCTCTGCTGGTCGGCGGCGGCGGTCGCCGCTTCGCCTTTGGATGTCGTGGCCGTGGGCACCGCGCTTCCCGAAGACCCGACGAGATAGAGAGACGGCTGCGTGGACGGTGCCGAGAAGCTGATCGTTTCGCCCGCGCCCGGGTTCACATTCAGGCCATAGGAATTGGTGGTCGTGCTGTCGCCGGTGGACGAGGTCTTGGTGTTGGAAGCGGTGACCGTCTTCTGCAGCCGCGTCTTGAAACCGTCGGTCGCAAGCTGCTGGTTCGCGTAGATGATGACGTTGTTGAGCGTCAGCGGGCCCTGGACCTGCGAAAGATCGATCGGCACATCCGTCGTCGTGCCGCCTTTCGTGATCGAGATGGTGAAGCTTTGGCCGGTGCTCAGGCCCGCCAGCGGATTGTTGATATTGGCGTCGTTGGTGATCGTCTTGGTCGTGTAGGAGAACGACGGCATCGGAAGCGTCGCCGCGCTGGTCACCGAAGAACTGGTTGCCGCCGCCTGCAGCGTGAAATTGTTGAACGTCGTGGACGAGACGTAGTTTTCGACCTGCTGCAAGCCGGTCTGAAAGCGCGTGTTGAAGCCGTCGATCTGTCCGGGGGTCATGCCGCTGCGCTGCGCCATCTTGGCCAGATAGGACAGGTTGTTGATCGCGGTGTAGAGCGAGAAGAGTTTCTGGTTGTCCTGCTCGGTCTTCGTGTCCGTGCTCGATCCGGCGGAGAGCGGCACGTTGCTGGTGTCCATGAAATTGGTGATCGAGAGGACTTTCGCATCCTGCGCTTCCTGCGCGGGCTGCGTGTAGGTTTCCCACGGCGGTTCGTCGTTCGCCGTCGCGCTGTTGGCAGCCTTCTTCGCCGCCGTCGCCGACATCAGCGTGCCGCTCTGCGTCGTATTGCTCGTGATCTGGGAGTTGAAGTAACTCACCAGAAGCGAGGAATCGAAACCTGTGATCGTTGTCGCCATGACTCTCGAACCGAAGGCGCGGATTTTCGGCCGCAAGGGGTTAAGGCGCTGCTAAATCGGGGGCTTGTTTGCTTAACGCGCCCTTAAGCGCGGGTGTGCCACAAGAGCGGATGGCTGCACGCACCAACCCCCATTACGAACACGGCCTGCGCTTCACGAAAGCGGGCCGTCACGCCGACGCGATCGACTGCTACCAGAAGGCGCTGGCCGAGGCTCCATCGGACCCGCATGTCCTCTTCGCGCTCGGCAACACCGCGCGCGCGCTCGGCATGGCCCGGCCGGCGGAGATTTTCTACCGGCAGGTTCTGGCCCTCGCACCGGATCGTATCGAAGCGTTCATCAATCTTGCCAATCTGTTAAGAGCCAACGGACAGGCCGAGGCGGCCCGCGCGCTTCTGGAGCCCGCCCTCGCGCGCAATCCGCAAAGCCCCGAAATGTGGCTGACGCTGGGTTCGGCCTTCCGCGATGCGAACAACGCGGACGAAGCCGAGCGGCATTATCGCCGCGCGCTCGAATTGCGGCCCGGCTATGCCGCGGCCCTCGGCAATCTTGCCGACATGCTGGCCGGCAAAGGCGCATACGCCGATGCGCTGCCGCTCTACGATCGCGCCTTGCGCGAGGAGCCGGACAATGCGCAGGCCAAACTCAACCGCGCGGTTTTGCATCTGCTCACCGGCAATCTTGAGCAGGGCTGGCAGGATTATGCCGCCCGGCTCCGCATTCCCGGCAAGGCGCCGGTCTGCGATCACGGCTTGCCAAGCTGGAAGGGCGAATCCCTTTCCGGCAAGCGGCTGCTTGTCACGGCGGAGCAAGGCATTGGCGATCAACTGATGTTCGCCAGCATGATCCGCGATCTGGCGGCGCGCGCAGAGGCGGATGGCGGCAGCATCGTTCTGGAATGCGAGCCGCGCCTTGCGCCGTTGTTCGCACGCTCGTTCGAAGACATCGCCGTCCATCCCAGCCGTATGGAAACGCGCGGCGCGGAGGTTCATGCGTCGTATGATTGGCTCGCCGATGGCGCCGATTTCGCCATCGAGATGGGCAGCCTGCCGCTCCATCTGCGGGGCGATCTTGCGAAATTCCCGAAGCCGAATGTCTTTCTGGACGCGGACGAGATCGAAACATTGAATTGGCAGCGCACCTTGTCCAATGCCGCCGAGGGACCGTTCATCGGCATCTGCTGGCGCAGCGGCAAGCTCACAGCGGGCCGCGCTCTGAATTTCGCGCCTTTGAAAGACTGGGCGGCTTTCATCCGCGACATGCCCGGCACGCCCGTCTGCGTGCAATACGATGCGACGCCCGAAGAGATCGACATGCTGGGCGAATGGTCCGGCAAGGTTGTCGTGGTGCCCGGCGGCATCGACCAGAAACGGGAACTGGATCGCACCTGCGCGTTGCTCTCTGCGCTGGATGCGGTGGTCAGCGCGCCGACGGCGGTGTGCTGGCTGTCGGCGGGCGCCGGCGTTCCAACCCTCAAGATCCTGCGCGATGCCGCATGGACGAGTTTCGGCTGCGACTACGAGCCGTTTGCCCCGGCGGCGCGATGCATCGTGCCGGATTCCGTCGGCGATTGGGCGGATGGATTTGCCAAAGCGCGGGTGGCGCTCAACTCGCTATTCGGCTAGGCGCCGCACCACGGCGCTGTTTCAGCGATTGCGCCAGATCGGATGCGATGCGCGCTGCGGCTTCGCCGTCCACCGCCATCAAGCCGGCGGCATGCATGTCGCGGCGGCGCACGGGATCGTTGAGCAGCGCCCATGTGGCGCTGGCGATATCGAAATCCTCGATCCTGTCCGCCACGCCCAAAGACATGCCGATGCCCGCCCGCTCGAAGGCCGATGCCGACAGGGCATGATCCTCGTTCAGGCACAGATAAAGCGCCGGAACGCCATAGGCCGCCAGCTCGTAGGCCGTCACGCCGAACGCGGTGAGCGCCAGATCGCTGGCGGCGAACTCCGTTGTGAGGTCGTCCGCGCCTTCGATGGTCTCGAAATGCGGCGCAAGGCTCGCGATGCGCTTGGCGGTCTGCGTGGCATTGGCCATGCCGGGCCCGATCACGAAACGGGCGCGAAAGATCGGATCGAGCTTGGCCAGCGCGCGCGCAGCCCGCAAGGTCAGATCGAACGGATCGCTGCCGCCCATGGTCACGAGCAGGCTCGGCCGCGCGCCGCGGATGCGCGGCTTGAGCGTTGTTTTCGCGAGCCCCAAGAGCGCCCATTCCCATCCGATGCGGGCGACGCAATCCGATCCCGTCCAGTCGAGCACGGAGGCCTGCGGCACCGGCGGATAATAGGCCACATCGGCGGCCAGCCTGCGCGGCGAACCGTCATCGATCACGGCGGTGATGGAAACATCGCGGGCCAGCGATTCCAGATCGGCTTTTCCGGCGCCGTCGCGCATGTCGCAGATCAGAAGGTCCGGTTTGCGCGCGCGGATCAGCGCCGCGAGCATCTCCTTGTCCCGGTCGCAATCGACGATGCCAGCTTCGAAGCCCGCTGCCTTGATCGGCTCCAGCGCGTCGGCGGTTCCGTTCAGCGCGAACATCGCGCCGATGCCCTCGCGGTCACGAAGCGCGCGCGCCAAAGCGATCATGCGCTTCACATGGCCATAGCCATATTTGCCGCCGCCGTCGCAGCGGATCAGCGCCAGCCCGCCGATATGGGCGACGATGGGCTTCTGCTTCACATGCGCGTTTATGGCGCGCAGCTCCGGCTCGCGCTCCAGCAGCAGAAGCAGGTCTGACAGCGAGGCTTCGCCTGCTTTCGCCGCCAGCCTCTCATGCACCGCTTCCACAAAGGCCAGATCGTCCGGCGTATCGATGGTCAGCCGCGCGCCCGGCTTGTCCAGCGCGGGATAGGCGGGCGCGCGCGCGATGCGCACGAAATCGGGATGCAGCTTGAAATAGCCGGTCACATGCTCGCGCGCCGCCGGATCGTCGGCGGCATCCATCATCAGCTTGTCGAGCGCGCGGCGCGTGAAAGGATCGACGCCTTCATGCGCGGTGGTGGCGCCGTCCTCCAGCAGAACGAAATCCCCGTCCTGCTCCAGAAGGGCGCCGATAAGATGGTCGATGAATCCGGCATCGAGGAACGGCGCATCGGCGTTCACGCGCACGATCACATCGGCGTCGAGCAGTTCGGCGGCGCGGGCGAAGCGGGCGAGCACATTGTCTTCCGGCCCGCGCACCACCGCCACGCCGTTTTCCCGCGCCCATTCCACGATCGCGTCGTCGCGCGGATTGTCGGATGTCGCGATGGCGATGCGCTCGATGAAGGCGGATTTCTCCAGGCGATGCACGATATGCCAAAGCAGCGGCTGTTCCGCGATGGGCCTCAGCACCTTGCCGGGCAGGCGCGTGGACCCCATGCGCGCCTGAATCACCGCAACGATGCGCAAATGATCGCCGGGTTCCGGTGTCAGGTTCACGCGGCCTCCGGCTTGTAGCTGGCGCGGACATGCCGTAGCGGGCGCATCCCATCCGCCGGATCGGCGCGCCATTCGCGGTCGGCGATCTCCGAAGGCTGCGGGCCTTTGAAGCCCGTGCCGTCGGCCACGGCGCTTTCGCGGATGCGCGCGATGACGGGCGCGATCTCGCCGGGCAGCCAGCAATGGCCCGCGGCATATTCCGCGCCCGCGCCATCCAGATCGAGATGGAATTCCACCGCCGCCGCGTTCCAGTGATGCACCGCGCGCTCGATCACGGCGGGGCGGCGCGTATGGTCCGACCATCCGGTCTTGCAGCCCGTCGCCGCGCGGATCGCCTCGATGGCGGAGAGATTGGCTTCGCAGGCGGGCGTCGGATAGGCGGAAACGCAATGCAGCAGCGTGATGTCTTTGGCGCCCGCGTGCTTCAGCGTATCGGCGGCGCGCACGATCTCGTCCATCGTCGCCATGCCGGTGGACAGCACCACCGGCTTGTCGGAGCGCGCACAGGCTTCCAGCAGCGGCGTCACCAGAAGCTCGTAAGACGCGACCTTGTAGAAATCGACATAGGGCGCGAGTTCCGTGACGGCTTCCAGATAGAAGGGCGTGCAGGAAAATTGGATGCCGCGTTCGCGGCACCGCTCGGCCAAGGGCGTCAGATGCGCCACCGGCAATTCCCAGTCGCGGCGCGCGCGGTGCCTGGGGCTTTGCGAGAGGATCTCCGGCGCGAACATCCGGTCGATCTTGAAAAGCTGGAACTTCACGGCGTCGCAGCCCGCATCCGCCGCCGCGTCCACGAACGCCAGCGCGCGGCCCAGGTCGCGGCCGTGATTGCTGGAGGCTTCGGCGATGAAGAGAGCCACGAATCGCTTCCTTTTCAGGCTTAACGATTTCTAAAGCCCGCATGGCTAAGAGAAGGTTAACGGGAGATGTCTCTTTATGAGCCGGACCACGCAGCCCTTCTTCATCGTCTCCAGCGGCCGGTCCGGCACGGCGATGCTGCACAAGGTGCTGGAAACCGCGGGCGACATCGAAATGCATCACGAATACATGGTGCACATCGCGCAACCCCTGGGCGCGCGCCGCGCGATGGGACTCGCCACAAGCGCGGAAGCCACGGCCGTTCTGCGCGACACCCATGCGGCCGCGATTCGCTATTCGACTGCCGCCCATTGGGGCGACTCATCGAACAAACTCTCCTGGCTGATCCCGGAACTGGCCGCGCTGCTGCCGGACGCGAAGTTCGTTCATCTGGTGCGCGATGGCCGCAAGGTCGCCGGCTCCTATTACCGCAAGCTTTTCGCCGAATGTTACGACGACCGCTCGGTCGCCGTGCTGCAGGCGCATCTGGACGATCCCACGAACAATCCCGCGCCGCCGCCGGAGAAGAAATATTGGTGGCCGGTCCCGCGCGATCCCGCTTTCCGCGCCTATGATCAGTTCCAGCGCATTGCCTGGCATTGGGCGCAGGTGAACCGTGTGATTTCGGATTCGCTCGCAGCGCTTCCCCCGGAACGCTCGCATTTCGCGCGGCTGGAAGACCTTTATGTTTCACCTGGCGGGGTGAAGGGGCTTTTCCACTTTCTTAATCTTCCTTACCGCGACGAGCATTTCGCGATGTTCGCGCGCCCACACAACGTCAACCGCCCGCAAGACGAATTGCTCACGCCGGCACAGGCGCGGCAGTTCGAGGACATCGCGGGCGGGATGATGGCGGCGCTCGGCTATGCCGGAACGCCGGAGTATGTAGTGAATTATTAAGCACAACTGGCGAAAGATGGTTAGGGAACACTTATCCGGCCATTTTCATGCGCGAGCCGTGCGAACTCTGCCACCATGAGACGCTGACGCAGGTTTACGAACCTGAACGCTCCACGCGCGGGCTCAAGATTTATCTCTGCAATCATTGCGGGCTCGTGCAGAGCCTGCCCCGCGTCGATCGCGCGCCGCGCCGTGCTGCTGCCGTTTCCGGCGGCGCCGACTGGGGCAATGTGCGCTACGGAAAAGCCTTCCGCACCGACGCGGCGATGAAAGCGCTTTCGCGCCATGCCCGTTTCAATGGCGACATTGCGCTGCTCGATGTCGGCTCCAATCGCGGCAGTTTCGTCAAGGCGTTTCTGGAGGCCGCGCCGTCCGCGCATATTCTGGCGCTGGAACCGGATGAGCGCGTCGCCGATTCCTGCAAGGATCTGGAGCGCACCGATCTCATCGTCTCGCGCATCGAGGATGCGGCGCTGGAAACGGGCCGCTTCGACATCGTCCATTCCTGCCACACCATCGAGCATCTCGCCCATCCGCAGGACGTGCTGGCCGATCACTGGCGCGTTTTGAAACCCGGCGGTTTGCTGGTTCTGGATGCGCCCAACATCGCCATCCTCGACGAAAGCGACATGATCGAGGAATGGTTCATCGACAAGCATCTCTATCATTTCTCCGCGCGCACGCTGATCCGCATGGTCCGCGCCGCGGGCTTCGACATCGTGGAAGCGCCGGACGCGAAAGACCGCGCCAATATCCTCATCGTCGCGCGCAAGTCGGACAAAGCCATCCGCGCGAAAGACGACGATCCGCTGGAAGTTTCCGAAGCAATGCGCCTGATCGCGGCCTATGGCGCCACGCGCGCGCGCAATCTGGCCGCGCTCACCGCCGCCGCCGCCGACATCGCGCGCATGGCGCCGCGCAAGGTGGCGATGTGGGGCGCGGGCCGCCTGTTCGATTCGCTTGTCACCCATGGCGGTTTCGAGCCGGCGATGCTGTCGGCGCTGATCGACAAGCACCTGAAGCAATATGTCGGCGAGCGGCATGGCCGCGCGCTGGTGGAGCCCGCGGCGCTGGCGGAGACGCAGCCGGGCGTGGTGATCGTCATGTCGCGCGGCTTCGCGCAGGAAATCGCGGACGAGGCGAAGGCCCTCGCGCCGCAGGCGGAAATCATTTTCTACAGCGATCTGATGGCGCGTGCGCGCCAGGCAGCCTGAGGGGGCAGTTGAGGGGCTAATGGCACAACCGATTCCGTTCGACCGGCGCGCGCCGGTGCAAAGCAAGCAGCCGCTGAAGGCGCTGCCGCCCAATCTCGTATCCGATCTGCAGGCCTCCGCCGCCTTCGTGCGCCAGCATGCCATCGCGTCGATCTATCATGCCGGTTCGGGCCATCCCGGCGGCGCGCTGTCCTGCGCCGATATTCTCGCCTGCCTGTTCGGCGCGGAACTGAACTTCTGGCCGGACTCGGTGAACGATCCGCACCGCGACCGTTTCGTTCTGTCCAAGGGCCACGCCGCGCCCGCGCTCTATGCCGTCGGCGCGCAATACGGGTTCTGCAACAAGCGCGAGGCGCTGAAGCTGCGCAAGCTGAACAGCCCGTTCCAGGGCCATCCGCATGTGCTCGACATGCCGTGGGTGGAAACCTCCACCGGCTCCTTGGGGCAGGGCTTCTCCGTCGCGCTCGGCATGGCGATGGGGCTGAAGCTGCACAAATCGCAGGCGCGCGTTTACACGCTCTTGGGCGACGGCGAATTGCAGGAAGGCGAAGTGTGGGAAGCGGCGATGTGCGCGGTGCATCACCAGCTCGACAATCTCTGCGCCATCATCGACTACAACAAGATGCAGAGCGACGATCTCAACGCCAACATCATGCGGCTGGAGCCGTTGGCCGCGAAATTCCGCGCCTTCGACTGGGCGGTGATCGAGATCGACGGTCACGACATTCCCGAAATCCTGGGCGCGCTGCGCCGCGCCTCCTCCACGCATGGCCGCCCGTCGCTCCTCATCGCGCATACGGTGAAGGGCCGCGGCGTGCCCTACATGGAGAATATCCCCACCTGGCACGGGAGCGTGAAGCTTACGCGCGCGCAGGCGGAGGAAGCGCTCGGCGCGCTCGGCGCGACGCGCGAACAGATTGCGGAGTATCTGGCATGAGCGCGGCACCGGCATTGATCGCACAAGGCAACGACTCGCTGCGCGAGGCCTTCGGCAAGGCGCTCTCGGGCCTGGCCGACGAATTCCAGAACGTCGTCGTGCTGGACGCGGACATCGCGGGCGGCACCGGCGTGCACCATTTCCGCAAAAGCCATCCCGACCGCTTCATCCAGTTCGGCATCGCCGAGCAGAACATGATGGCGGCCGCCGGCGGCCTCGCGGCGACCGGCTTCATTCCCATCGTCACCACCTTCGCGGTGTTCTGCCTGCGCGCGGTGGAGCAGGCGCGCCTGTCGCTCGCCTATGCGCGGCGCAACGCCAAGATCGTGGCGTCGCATCCGGGTTTGGATGTCGGCCCCGACGGCGGCTCGGCGCAGGCGCTGGAAGACATGGCCGCCTTCCGCGCCATTCCCGGCATGACGGTGATCTCGCCCGCCGATCCCGTCGAGATGAAACTCGCCACCCGCGCGATGCTGGAATTCGACGGCCCTGTTTACATGCGCACCGGCAGGAGCCCGGCCAAGCGCGTGTTCGGCGACGACCACACCTTCGAGATCGGCAAGGGCAAGATCGTGCGCGACGGCAAGGACGTCACCATCGTTGCCTGCGGCGTGGAAGTGGCGCGCGCGGTGGAAGCCGCCGAATTGCTCGCCGCGGACGGTATCGAGGCGCGTGTCGTCAATATGGCGACGATCAAGCCCATCGATTCCGAACTGCTCGCGCGCTGCGCCAAACATACCGGCTGTTTCGTCACCGCCGAGGATCACAACATCCACGGCGGCCTCGGCAGCGCCGTGGCGGAATCGCTCGCGGCATCCCATCCCTGCCCCATCGAATATATCGGCGTGAAGGATGTGTTCGGCGCCTCGGGCGAGCCGGACGAACTGGCCGAGCAGTTCAGCCTCACCGCGCCCTTCATCGCGAAAGCCGCCAGGCGCGCCGTCGCCCGCAAGAAGAAGGCGAAATGAACAGCCGGTTCGTGCTTCTCGGGAAGAACGCCGTCGTCACCGGCGGCAGCCGCGGCATCGGCCGCGCCATCGCGCTCGGCCTCGCCGAAGCGGGCGCCGATGTCGTGCTGACCTACAAGAGCAACCGTGCCGAAGCGGACAAGGTTGTGGCGCAGATCGAAAAGCTTGGCCGCCGCGCGCTGGCCTTGCCGATGGATGTGACGGATCGCAAAAGCGTGGAAGCCGCCGCCAAAGATGCGCGGGCGTTCGGCGCCATCTCCATCCTCATCAACAATGCCGGCATCAACAAGCCCACGGATTTCGACCAGATCGGCGATTCCGACTGGGACGAGATCGTCGGCACCAATCTCAAAGGCCCGTTCGTCGTGGCGCAAGTGTTCCTGCCGCTGCTGAAGGAAGCGGGCGGTGGCGCCATCGTGAACATCTCCTCGGTGAGCGGCCAATATGGCGGCCCGCGCACCGCGCATTACGCGGCATCGAAGGCCGGAATGATCTCGCTGGCGCAGGTGATCGCCCGTTTCGGCGCACAATATAATGTGCGCTCCAACACCATCGCTGCGGGCCTCATCGCCTCCGATATGGCAGCGGCGGGCATGGCAGCGGCGAGCGTGCAGAAGGCGGCGGAGGGCATCGTGCTCAAGCGGCTGGGCACGCCACAGGAGGTGGCGGATGCCGCCGTGTTCCTGGCGTCGGATGCGTCGTCCTACATCACCGCGCAGACCATCAATGTGAATGGCGGGCTGTATTTCTGATGCAGAAGACGATCCTCATCGTTTCCGGCGGCGTCGAAGCCGCGGATGCCGCGAAGCGAGCGCGTGAGATGGGGCTTTATGTCGTCGTCTCCGATCGCGATCCGCACGCGCCGGGCTTTGCGCATGCCGACTCGGTTCTTCTTGCCGATGTCTATTCGCCGTCCGAAACCGCCGCCGCCGCCGAGCGCTTTGCGCGCAAGATCCGCAAGATCGACGGCGCCATCTGTGTCGCCGCCGATGCGCCGATGACGGTCGCCGCCGTGAACGCGCGGCTCGGCCTTTCCGGTATCTCCGAAGAAAGCGCGCGGCTGGCCTGCGACAAGCTCGCGATGAAGGAGCGGTTCCTCGCCGCGGGCGTGCCGATCCCGTGGTTCGCGCCAGTCTCGACGCCACAGGCATTACAGCGCATCGCCATCGAACGCGGCCGCAATCTCGTCATCAAGCCGGTGGATTCGCGCGGCAGCCGCGGCGTGCAACGGGTGGAGCAGGTCGAGGACCTGAGCAAAGCCTTTTACTTCGCGCAGCAGCATTCGCCCACCGACCGGGTGATGGTCGAGCAATATCTCTCCGGCCCGCAGGTCTCCACCGAAAGCATCGTGGTGGATGGCGTCTGCCACACGCCGGGCTTTTCCGACCGCAACTATGAATATCTGGAGCGTTATGCGCCGTTCTTCATCGAGAACGGCGGCGATCTGCCCAGCCACTTGCCGGACGACATCCAGCAGAAGGTGAAAGACGTGGTGGCGCAGGCCGCATCCGCGCTCGGCATCGTCAACGGCACGGTGAAGGGCGATATCGTCGTCCACAAGGGCGAGCCGCATGTCATCGAATTGGCCGCGCGGCTTTCCGGTGGCTTCTTCTGCACGCGCGAGATTCCGCTCAACACGGGCGTCGATTTCGTCGGTCTCGCCATCCGTGTCGCGCTGGGCGAAAATCCGTCCGCAGAAGAACTGACGCCAAAAACGCGCATCCCCGTCATCCAGCGTTATGCCTTCCCCAATCCGGGGACGGTGACGAAAGTGTCGGGCGCGGACGAAGCGCGCAAAATTCCCGGCATCACCGAAGTCATCGTCACGGCGAAGGAAGGCGACGTCATTCCCGCCGCGGGAGACAAGCGGCCCTCCGCCGCCATGGTGCTGGCCACCGGCGCCACGCGCGAAGCGGCGCTGGAAGCGGCGAACGACGCGCTCTCGCACATCCGGATCGAAACGGCATGAACGCCCCGTTCCGCCAGCGCGATGTCGCGGCGCTCCACGGAACGCTGCATCTCTTCGCCTTCTTTCACCTGAACATCATGTTCTCCTCCATCGCGGAGGAGCAGCGCGCCGAGGTCATTCGCCGCTGCTACTGGCCGCTTCTGGATCTGGCCGCCGAACATGGCCCCATCGGGATCGAAGCCACCGGCTACACGCTGGAAGTGATCGACGCGCTCGATCCGGAATGGATCGGCCGTTGCCGCGCGCTCATCGCCACCGGCAAGGTGGAGTTGATCGGTTCCGGCTATGCCCAGCTCATCGGCCCGCTCGTGCCCGCGCGTGTCAGCGAAGAGAATCTGCGCATCGGCAATCGGGTTTATAAGAACCTGCTCGGTGTGCAGCCCTCACTTGCGCTCGTCAACGAGCAGGCCTATTCGGCGGGGCTTGTGGGGCTTTATCTGGACGCCGGGTATCGCGCCCTCCTGATGGATTGGGACAATCCGGGCGCGCAGCATCCCGAATGGCCGCGCGAGACGCGCTACCTGCCGCAACAGGCGGTCGGCAGCGACGGGCGCGCCATCGATCTCATCTGGACCAACACCGTCGCCTTCCAGAAGTTGCAGCGTTTCGCCCATGGCGATATCGCGTTGGACGATTATGCCGGCTACGTCCGCACCCAGCTTGCGAAGACCGATCGCGCGCTGTGCCTCTATGCCAGCGATGTGGAGATCTTCGATTTCCGTCCCGGCCGCTACAAGACCGAGGAGAAGATCGCGGACACGGGCGAATGGAACATGCTGGCGCGCGCCTTCGCGCGGCTGGCGCAGGAAAAGGAATTCGCCTTCGTTGCGCCGTCGGATGTGCTGTCCCTGACGGACACGCGCGATGCGCGGCAGAAGCTGCATCTTGAATCCGCCGCCTGTCCGGTGCCGGTGAAGAAGCAGCGCAAATACGCGCTCGCGCGCTGGGCCGTGACGGGCCGCGACGACATCGCCATCAACGCCGCCTGCCAGCGCATCCATGACGGCCTCGTTGCACGCAACGCCGATGCCGCGGCATGGAAAGATCTCTGCTATCTGTGGTCGTCGGATTTCCGCACCCACATCACCGATGCGCGCTGGACAGAGTTTTGCACGCAGCTTCGCGAAGCCGAATCGAAATACGCATCACCTCCCCCTTGTGGGGAGGTCGAAATTTGCACTTCGCAAATTTCGGGTGGGGGGATGGACCTGCCCCCCCACCCGGATCGCTACGCTCTCCGCTCGCACGCTGTCACTACTCGCCCCCACAAGGGGGAGGCGATTGCCGACCGGTATGTCGATATCGAGACCCCCACGCTGAAAGCCCGCCTCGATCGCCGCCGTGGCCTTGCCATCGAGTCGCTGCACTTCGCGGGTCATCCCGCGCCGGTCGTCGGCGGGTTGCGGCATGGCCATTTCGACGACATCGCGCTGCAGGCCGACTGGTACACCGGCGATTGCGTGTTCGAGGCGCCCGGCGAGCACAAGATCACCGATCTGGAATGGTGCGAGGCGCATGCCTGGAAAGATGACGATGGCGATGTCGTCGCGCAGGGCGTCATCGCCACGCCGCTCGGTCCGATCCGCAAAACGCTGCGCTTCGGTTCGCGCGCGCCGCGCGTGGACTTCGACATCACGTTCGACTGGACGGAATGGGGCCGCGGCGCGCTGCGCATGGGGCATTTCACGCTGCTGCCCGGCGCGTTCGAATGGGCGAAGCTTTCCTTAACCACCCACAATGGCGGTAAGGAAGCGGAAACCTTTTCGCTTAACGGACATGCGGTCGATCATGGTGCCGCCGTGTCCTTCCTCGTCTCCTCGTCCCACGGCATCGGCATGACCGAGGGCTGGGCCGAGCTTGGCGATGACAACACGCGCGTGCGCATCGACGTGGACCGCGCCACGGCGCCGCTTCTGGGCCTTCTCACCCATCGCCGCGCGGCGGGCAGCGTGTTCTGCCAGCTTCAATTGTCCGCGCTCGAACTCGACGAAACACGCAAACCTTGCGCCTTCGTAAACGGCGCGCGCCGCTTCCGCTTTGGTATATCGGCGGCATGATCTTCCGATATTTTTAACCCTATTCGGCAACGATTGGTCCGCTAACGAGGGGCCTTTCTCATGGCGCAGCGCGCGGCCAAAATCTATTTGCCGGTTTCCAACGATGCCGAAATCGAAGCACCGGCTTGCGGTCTTCGCGATTTCGCGCAGCCCTGGCTCGATCTGAACGGCAAGGGCGTGCTCGTCACCGGCGGCACGGGCTCCTTCGGCAAGCATTTCGTCAAGACGGTGATCGAGCACTACAAGCCGCGCCGCCTCGTCATTTTCAGCCGCGATGAGCTGAAGCAGTACGAGATGCAGCAGACGTTCCCGATGGATCAGTATCCGTTCATGCGCTATTTCATCGGCGATGTGCGCGACCGCGACCGTCTTGAGCTTGCGATGCGCGACATCGACTATGTGATCCACGCCGCGGCGCTGAAGCAGGTTCCGACCGCCGAATACAATCCCTTCGAATGTATCCGCACCAATGTCATGGGCGCGGAGAATGTCGTGTCCGCGGCGTTGGCGCGCAATGTGCGCAAGGTGATCGCGCTTTCCACCGACAAGGCGGCCAATCCGGTCAACCTTTACGGCGCCTCCAAGCTCGCTTCCGACAAGATATTCGTCGCCGCCAACAACCTTTCCGGCGCCGATGGCACCAAATTCGCCGTTGTGCGCTATGGCAATGTGTTCGGCTCGCGCGGCAGCGTCGTTCCGTTTTTCCAGAAGCTGGTGAACGAAGGTGCCACGGAATTCCCGATCACCGACGAACGCATGACGCGCTTCTGGATCACGCTGACGCAGGGCGTGAACTTCGTGCTCTCCAGCATGGAGATGAGCCAGGGCGGCGAGATCTTCGTGCCCAAGATCCCGTCCACCACCATCCCGCAGCTTGCCAGCCTCATCGGCCCCAAGATCGCGCAGAAAGTGGTTGGCATCCGTCCGGGCGAGAAGCTGCATGAAACCATGATCCCGGCGGACGATTCCCGCTGGACGGTCGAGATTGAAGACCGTTTCATGATCCTCGCGAGCTTCGCGCACAATATCCGGGATGCCTATCTGCACCGCGGCGCCAAGCCCGTGCCGGAAGGCTTCGCCTATTCCAGCGACAACAATCCGGAGCGCCTGGACGCGCGCGGATTGCAGTCGCTTCTGATGCACGCTTTCGCATGAGCGCGCCGGCGCGCCGCGCGGAGCCGAAGGCTCTGCCCAATGCCTTCCTGCCCTATGGGCGCCAGCTCATCGAGGAAGACGATATCGCCGCGGTGGTCGAAGCTCTGCGCGGCGATCTTCTCACCACCGGCCCTTATGTCGATCGCTTCGAGCAGGCGCTGGCCGCCACGGTCGGAGCCAAACATGCCGCGGTCTGCGCCAACGGCACCGCCGCCCTGCACATGGCCACGCGCGCGCTGAATCTCGGTCCGGGCACAAAGGTCATCGTTCCGGCCATCACATTCCTCGCCACGGCCAGCGCGCCGCACATGAACGGCGCGGAGATCGTCTTCGCCGATGTCGATCCGGAAACCGG
>JAFECN010000008.1 GCA_018242145.1 Pseudomonadota bacterium | reverse complement strand
GTATCGCGACAGGAGACGGCACGGCCGCTTCTAACAGCAGGCGAAATCATGCAGCTTCCGACCGCGGACGAGATCGTCCTGGTCTCCGGCTGCCCACCGATCCGCGCCAAGAAGATCCGCTATTTTCAGGATCGTCGTTTACAGAAGCGGGTGCTACCCCCGCCTCAACAGTCAGCGCCGTCCGGCGTTTCACCGCCCGGCTCACCTTTGCCCAATCAGCCGGCTGGAAGTTCTTGGGCCAATCTCATCGCGGCACCGGCAGCCGGGAACGATGATGCCGACAACGCCAATGGCGGTCCAAGGCGCGAACCGGAATTACCAGAACACGAAGAAATCGCACCCGCTCCGCCGGACCGGTCGCAGGAGTTCGATCTTGGCGACGACAGCGATGATACCGGGCCACCGATCCAGCCGAGCTTCGATCAGCAGGTTCGCAATTCGGTGCGCCAAGCCCCGCTCGATCCCGCCGATCGCCTTGGAATGTAACCGATGCGCGGCAAGCACACATTCCGCTTGCCCAACGAGCTGGCGGCACGACTCGATGACTACGCAACAGCCAAGCGCGTGTCTCGCGTGCAGATCGTAGAAACTGCGCTGGATTCGTTTCTCTCACCAGACGGCGCAGACCGGCTTGAGGCCGCGCTTGCCCGGCGGCTCGATCGCATGACCCGCGCCATCGAGCGGCTCGAACGCCACTCGACCATCACCAATGAAACGCTGGCCTTGTTCATCCGCTTTTGGCTAACGCACACGCCACCGCTGCCTGACACAGCGCAGAAAGCAGCACAGGCGAAGGGCCGCGAACGCTATGAAGGATTCATCGAAGCGATCGGCCGTCGGCTGACTCACGGCACCACGCTCCTCGACGAAATCACCCGCGAGATCGAGGCTTCTGCGGCCGCGTCTCACCCAAAAGACTGACCAATCTTCCTTCGCCATTTACCGCCACGTTACGCCAACACGCGAATGCTGACAGCCGACTCGTCGCGCGCGTGATTTCTGGCGCCGCTCCGCAAACGCGCCGCGATAGGGAATCCGCCGCTCTCCTGTCTCTGCGCGCCACACTACGACGACAACAACAGGCTTGTTGCCTTCGGCGCAAAGCGGCTCTCTCTACTCGACCCCATCAAACGACGCGCTGATGCGTCGCAAATTTGGGGTCCAGCGTGAACGCGCAATCCTTCCGATCCGAGACCAGAACCCGCAGCACACGCATGTTGCGCACCGCACTCGGTCCGGCGATCGCAGGCTTTCTCGAAGACTCTTCGATCGTGGAGGTGATGCTCAATCCGGACGGACGTCTCTGGATCGATCGGCTGTCGGGCGGACTCGAAGATACGACCGTGCGCATTCCCCCGATGGATGCCGAGCGCATAGTGCGTTTGGTCGCCCATCATGTCGGCGTCGAAGTTCACGCCGGCGCGCCACGCGTCTCCGCCGAACTGCCCGAAACGGGTGAGCGCTTCGAAGGCCTCGTTCCACCTGTCGTGATGGCGCCGTGCTTTGCGATCCGCCGCCCCGCTGTCGCGGTGTTCACGCTCGCCGATTATGTCCAGGCCGGGATCATGACCGCCGATCAGGCGGACCTGCTTCGGACAGCCGTTTCGGCTCGCAAGAACGTGCTCGTTGCGGGCGGCACCTCGACCGGCAAGACGACGTTGGTCAATGCTCTGCTGGCAGAGATTGCCAAAACCAATGACCGCATCGTTCTCATTGAGGACACCCGCGAGCTGCAGTGCGCGGCACCCAATCTGGTCGCGTTGCGCACCAAAGACGGCGCGGCATCGCTATCAGACCTTGTGCGTTCGTCGCTGCGCTTGCGGCCCGATCGTATTCCCATCGGCGAAGTGCGCGGCGCCGAAGCGCTGGATCTTCTCAAAGCCTGGGGCACGGGCCATCCCGGTGGCGTGGGTACGCTACATGCCGGCTCCGCCATCGGCGCGCTACGCCGGCTCGAGCAACTGATCCAGGAAGCCGTCGTCACGGTGCCACGCGCGCTCATCGCCGAAACCATCGACGTGATCGCGGTGCTCGCTGGCCGTGGCTCCGCGCGCCATCTCGCCGAGCTGGCGCAGGTCGAAGGCCTTGGACCGAACGGCGATTACCACCTCACCCCAGCAGGAGACCCCGCATGATTTCGTATTTTTACAGCATCCGCGCACGTCTGCTTCACTCCGCAATTTTCGTGGGCGCCGTTCTTGTAACGGCACCGGCCTACGCCGCCGGCACCAACATGCCGTGGGAGCAGCCGCTCTCCCAGATCCTCGACTCGATCCAGGGTCCGGTCGCCAAGGTCGTTTCCGTGATCATCATCATCGTGACCGGCCTGACCCTCGCCTTCGGTGAAACGTCCGGCGGCTTTCGCAGACTGATCCAGATCGTGTTCGGTCTGTCGATCGCCTTCGCCGCGTCGAGCTTCTTCCTGACGTTCTTCCAGTTCGGCGGCGGAGCGCTGGTTTGATGCTCACCGACGAACCCGTGCCCGGCTTCTATGCGCCCGTACACCGCTCACTGACGGAAGCGATTTTGCTGGGTGGCGCGCCGCGCTCGGTCGCCATCCTGAACGGAACGCTGGCGGCGGCCGTCGGATTGGGGCTCAGGCTCTGGATCGTCGGTGCGGTGCTCTGGCTCATCGGCCATCTCGCAGCGGTGTGGGCTGCCAAGCGCGATCCGGACTTCGTCGACGTGGTGCGCCGGCATCTGCGCTATCCCGCGCATCTGGTCGCGTGAGGTCCGCCCAATGCTGAACCTCTCCGAGTATCGCCACAAAGCCCAACGTCTCGCCGACTTCCTGCCCTGGGTCGCGCTCGTCGGCAAAGGCGTCGTCCTCAACAAGGACGGCTCGTTCCAGCGCACCGCAAGATTCCGCGGACCCGATCTCGACAGCGCGACACCGGCGGAGCTCGTCGCGATCACCTCGCGATTGAACAACGCATTGCGCCGTCTCGGCTCCGGCTGGGCGATCTTCGTGGAAGCCCAGCGCGATCCCGCCAACCGCTATCCGCAGAGCACGTTTCCCGATCCCGTTTCGCGCCTGGTCGATGAAGAACGCCGCGCGCAGTTCGAGGAAGAAGGCACACATTTCGAGAGCCGCTATTTCCTGACGCTGGTCTGGCTGCCGCCGGCCGAAGATGCGGCGCGCGCAGAGAACTGGCTCTACGAAGGACGCGCCAATCAGGGTGCAGACTGGCGCGCAGCGTTGATCGGTTTTGTCGATCGCACGGATCGTGTCCTCGCACTGATCGAGGGCTTCATGCCGGAATCCGGCTGGCTCGACGATGCCGGCACGCTGACCTATCTGCATTCCTGCATCTCGACCAGGCATCAACGCGTTCGCGTACCGGAAGTGCCGATGTACCTCGACGCGATCCTGGCCGATCAGGATCTCGCGGGCGGTCTCGAACCACGGCTGGGTTCGGCGCATCTGCGCACCCTCACCATCATGGGGTTTCCGTCGCAGACCTGGCCTGGCCTGCTCGACGATCTGAACCGGCTGGCATTTCCCTATCGCTGGACGACGCGCGCGATCTGCCTCGACAAGACCGACGCGACGAGAGTGCTGACCAAGATCCGCCGGCAATGGTTCGCCAAGCGCAAATCCATCATGGCGATCCTGAAGGAGGTGATGACCAACGAAGCGTCCGTCCTAATGGATTCCGACGCTTCGAACAAGGCCCTCGATGCCGACGCGGCCCTTCAGGAACTGGGTTCCGATCTGGTCGGCGAGGTCTATGTGACCGCCATGGTCACCGTCTGGGACAACGATCCGCGCATTGCCGAAGAGCGCCTGCGTCTTGTCGAGAAAGCGATTCAAGGCCGCGACTTCACCAGCATCCGCGAGAGCGTGAATGCTGTGGAAGCATGGCTGGGCAGTCTGCCGGGCCATGTCTACGCCAATGTGCGACAGCCGCCGGTTTCGACGTTGAACCTGGCGCATATGATGCCGTTCTCGGCGGTGTGGGCCGGGCCCTCGCAGGACGAACATCTCGGCGGTCCACCACTTCTCTTCGCACGCACCGAAGGTTCGACACCGTTCCGTTTCTCGCTGCATGTCGGCGATGTCGGACACACGCTGATCGTCGGCCCGACCGGCGCCGGCAAGAGCGTCTTGCTTGCGCTGATGGCGTTGCAATTCCGGCGCTATGCCGGTGCGCAGGTCTTCGCCTTCGACTTTGGTGGATCGATTCGCGCCGCGGCGCTCGCCATGGGCGGTGACTGGCACGATCTCGGTGGCTCCCTCGCGGAAGACGCAACCGAGCCGGTGTCACTACAACCGCTCGAACAGGTCAACGATCCGGGCGAACGCGCCTGGGCCGCCGAATGGATTGCGGCGCTTCTGGCGCGTGAGTCCGTTACCGTGACCCCGGAGCTCAAAGAGCACATCTGGTCTGCGCTCAGTTCGCTGGCGTCGGCACCCGCGGCCGAGCGCACGCTCACAGGTCTATCGGTCCTTCTCCAGAGCAATGCGCTGAAGCAGGCATTGCAGCCATACACAGTCGGTGGTCCCTGGGGACGATTGCTCGATGGCGAGTTCGAACATCTGGGCACTGCCGATGTGCAAGCGTTCGAAACGGAGGGCTTGATCGGCGCGGGCGCGGCACCAGCCGTGCTGTCCTATCTCTTCCATCGCATCGGGGATCGTCTCGATGGCCGGCCAACGCTTCTCATCATCGATGAAGGCTGGCTGGCGCTCGACGACAAGGGTTTCGCGGACCAACTGCGCGAATGGCTGAAGACGCTGCGCAAGAAGAACGCCAGCGTCATCTTCGCCACGCAGTCGCTCGCCGACATCGACGGCTCGGCGATTGCGCCGGCGATCATCGAAAGCTGCCCGACGCGCATTCTGCTTCCGAACGAACGCGCGCTGGAACCGCAGATCGCGTCCATCTATCGCCGCTTCGGCCTCAACGACCGCCAGATCGAGATTCTCGCGCGTGCCACACCCAAGCGCGACTATTACTGCCAGTCGCGCCGCGGCAATCGGCTCTTCGAGCTCGGCCTGTCCGAAGTCGCGCTCGCCTTTACCGCCGCGTCGTCGAAAACCGATCAGACCACCATCGCCAAGATCTTTGCCGAACACGGCCGCGCCGGTTTTGCCGGCGCGTGGCTCCGTCACAAGGGCCTCGAATGGGCCCTCCCCATGATTTTTCAAAAGGAGAGTGTCACATGACCATCAAACGCTTCGTCCGTATCCGCACCGCTTTGTTCGCCGGCGTCGCTGTCGCGCTCGTCGTCACAGCGCCTGCCAGCGCCCAACTATTCGGCGGCGGCATTGTCTTCGATCCCACCAACTACGCCCAGAACGTCCTCACCGCAGCGCGGGAATTGCAGCAGGTCACCAACGAAATTCAGATGCTGCAGAATCAGGCGACGTCGCTTATCAACCAGGCGCGCAACCTGCAGAACCTGAACTTCTCCTCGCTGGGTGCGATCGACCAGTCGATCACCCAAACGACATCCCTGCTCGGTCAGGCGCAGCGTATTTCCTATGACGTGAACGCAATCAACAGCGCCTTCACGACAACGTATCCGGTGAGCTATGCGGGATCCACGCCTTCGGGGCAGCTCCTCACCGATGCGCAGACGCGCTGGCAGAATGCGCTCGCGGCCTATCAGGACGCGATGCGGGTGCAGGCGGGCGTGGTGCAGAATCTCGAAAGCACGCATTCGCAAATCGACGCTCTTGTCGGTGTCAGCCAGTCCGCTACCGGCGCGCTGCAAGCGGCGCAGTCGGGCAACCAACTCATTGCACTTCAGACCAAGCAACTCGCCAATCTCACGGCTGTCATGGCCGCGATCGCGCGCGCACAGAGCCTGGACGGCGCACGCGCCATCGAAACGCAGGAACAGGTGCAGGCGCAGAATGCGCAGTTCCTGAACTATGGCGCCGGCTATCAACCCGGCAATGCGCAGATGTTTCACTGATGCGCGGCCGGGTCGTCAATTGGGGCTGCGTGCTGCCGCTCCTCGCCTATCTCGCCGTCGCGGGCGGAATCGTCTTCGGCGCGATCTATCTGGAGCGGCATCGCACGCACCCTGCACCCGCGGCTGACACAAAGTTTGGCGTCACGCCGAGCGGCGATCTTCTCGGTGAGCTCGCGCGGTGCCAGACGCTTGGCCGTCGCGCAGAAGACGATTCCGGCTGCATCGCGGCCTGGGCAGAAAACCGCCGGCGCTTCTTCGGCGGCAATCCCGAACCGACGTCCTCCATCAAATCCGAACGGACGACCCATCCATGACCGGCACCGGCGTTATCGACAATTTCCTGGGCACTTTCACCCAATACATCGACAGCGGCTTCGGCCTGGTGCAAGGCGATGTGCGCTGGCTTGCGGGCGTCCTTATCGGCATCGACATCTGCCTCGCAGGCCTATTTTGGGCGATGGCACCGGACGAGGACATCATCGCCCGGCTCATCAAGAAGACATTATATATAGGCGTCTTCGCCTTCATCCTCGGCAACTTCAACAATCTGGCCGAGATCGTTTTCAATTCGTTCGCGGGTTTGGGTCTGAAAGCCGGCGGCGGCTCAATGACCCAAACGCAGCTCCTGCAGCCCGGCCACATCGCTCAGGTCGGCATTGACGCCGGTCAGCCGATCCTGAACGCCATTTCAGGGCTGATGGGGTTCACCAGCTTCTTCGAGAACTTCGTTCAGATCGCGATCCTGCTGATCGCCTGGCTCATCGTCATCATCAGCTTCTTCGTCATGGCGATCCAGCTTTTCGTCAGCCTCATCGAATTCAAGCTCACGACGCTCGCCGGATTTGTGCTTGTGCCCTTTGGCCTCTTCGGACGCACAGCCTTTCTGGCCGAGAAAGTTCTCGGCAACGTGGTCTCCAGCGGTGTGAAAATTCTCGTGCTCGCCGTCATCATCGGCATTGGCCAACAAATTTTTGGCCAGTTCACATCCGGCTTCAACAATCCGCCGACGATCAGCGATGCGCTGACCCTCATTCTCGCATCGCTTTCGCTGCTCGGGCTTTCCATCTTCGGGCCCGGTATTGCGAACGGCCTCATCGCCGGCGGACCGCAACTCGGCGCCGGATCGGCCATCGGCACTGGCCTCGCGGTTGCAGGACTGGGCGCGGCCGGCGCCGTCGGCACGGCGGGCGCATTGCGTGCCGCGGGTGGCGCGATCTCCGGTGCCGCACATGCCGGTGCGAGTGTCGCCGGCGGTGCTTCTGCTGCGTATCGGGCTGGCGGAATTGCCGGCGTCGCGCAAGCGGGTGTTTCCGCTGTCGCCAGCCCACTGCGTCGGGCCGCGTCCAACCTGCGCTCCAGCTTCAATGCCGGAGCCGCAGCCGCGACCCAGCGTCCAGCACCCGGTGGTGGCCCCCAGCCACCGGGTGCGGGTTCGCCGCCAGCATGGGCGCAGCGCATGCGCCGGCATCAAGCCATGACGCATGGCGCATCCGCCGCGAGCAACGCTGTGCGCTCCGGCGACCAGGGCGGCAGCGGCCATTCCGTCGATCTATCCGAAGGAGAGTGAAGCATGTTTCGAAGGTCCACTGTGCGCTATGGCACGACGCCCATTGCCGAGACGCCCTACCAAAAAGCCGGCCAGGTTTGGGACGAGCGCATTGGTTCGGCGCGAGTCCAAGCCAGGAATTGGCGGCTCGCATTCTTTGCCGCGCTGATGATGAGCGGCGGCCTTGCTGCGGGCCTCGTCTGGCAATCGGCGCGCGGCACCATCACGCCCTGGGTCGTTCAAGTCGACAAGCTTGGCCAGGCCCAAGCCGTGGCGCCTGCGACCGCCGATTACCGGCCGACCGATCCACAGATCGCCTGGCATCTGGCGCACTTCATCACAGAGGTACGCAGCATCCCGGCCGATCCCATCGTGATAAGGCAGAACTGGCTCGACGCCTACAACTACGTCACCGACAAGGGCGCTCTCGCGCTCAATGACTTCGCGCGCACCAGCGATCCTTTCACCAAGATCGGCAAGGAACAGGTGTCCGTCGATGTCGCCAGCGTGATCCGCGCATCCGATGACAGCTTTCGGGTCGAATGGGTCGAGCGCCGTTATGTCGATGACACGCTCGCTTCCACCGAACGCTGGAGCGCCATCCTCACCATCGTCATCCAGACACCCACCGACGCCGACCGGCTCAAGAAGAATCCGCTCGGCGTCTACGTCCACGCCCTCAACTGGTCCAAGGAGCTCGGCTAATGCGCACGCTATCCATACTCTTGCTTACGTCGGTTTCTCTCGGTGCCTGCTCGACCTGGACACCGCCCGAGATCAAATATGACGACAAACCTCAGGCGGCGGTTCTGCAGCCCGAGCAACCCAAACCCGTACAAGTGGTCGAAGTCCCGCGCCTGCTTCCGCTTCCCGGGCAGCTCAAACCGCTGCCGGGCAACACGCCGGCCGTTCACGAGGCGCCCAATCCGCAGACCCGCGTTGCCGCTGCGAACAATGCCGCACGAATTCAGCCGACGCGGGCAGGCTACATCAATGCGGTGCAAGTCTATCCCTTCTCGGAGGGTGCGCTCTATCAAGTTTACGCCGCGCCGGGCGAGATCACGGACATCGCGCTCGCGCCGGGCGAACAACTCGCGGGTTCCGGTCCCGTGGCCGCTGGTGACACGGTGCGTTGGGTGATCGGCGATACCGAAAGCGGCACGGGTACGAGCAAACGCATTCACATCCTGCTCAAGCCCACCGCGCCCAATCTCACGACCAACCTCGTCATCAACACCGACCGGCGCACCTATCACCTGGAGCTGCGGTCTGATGAAAAGACCTATATGGCGTCGGTCTCCTGGTCTTATCCGCAGGACCAACTCATCGCTTTGCGCGCGCAGAACACAACTGCGGAAGCCGCGTCGCCGGTCGCATCGGGCATCGACATCAACAGCTTGAACTTCCGTTATCGCCTCGAAGGCGACAATCCCGCCTGGCGGCCTTTGCGCGCGTTTGATGACGGACGGCAGGTGTTTATCGAGTTTCCGAGCGGCATCGCCCAAGGCGAAATGCCGCCGCTTTGGGTCGTTGGACCGCAAGGCGAGGGCCAGCTCGTCAATTACCGCGTGCGCGGCAACTACATGATCGTCGATCGGCTCTTTGCTGCCGCCGAGCTCAAGCTCGGAGCAGACCCGCAGCAAATCGTCCGCATCGTCCGCACCGACGGGAAGCCGACATGAGCAACGAACACGACGGCCGCGACGCCAGCGGCCACGCCGATGAACATGAGCCTGTCAAAGCGCGCCCATCCGATATGCGCCTGCGATCCGATCGTGCGCCCGTTACGCGGCTCTCGCGCAAGGTTTTGCTTGGACTTGGCGGCGTCGCGGCCGTCGGCATTGCAGGAGCATTGTTCTTTGCGCTCAGACCACATGAGTCCGGAGGCGGCTCCGAGCTTTATAACACTGCCAATCGCTCGACCCCCGACGGCCTCTCCGTGCTGCCACGCGACTATTCGGGCCTACCACACGCAGCGCCGCGACTTGGTCCTCCACTTCCCGGTGATCTCGGCAAGCCCATGCTCAATGCCGGCGTTGCACCGCCGGGGATGCCGACTGCGGGCGCACTGACACCTGAGCAGCAGCGCGTACTCCAAGAGCAAGAGGCAGCACGCACCAGCCATCTCTTTACGACGACGAATTCGGCACCGTCATTGCCTGCTTCCATACCGACGAGTTCCGCCGGCAGCGCGCCTTCAGCGCCCATGACCCCATCTGACACGTCCGGAGATCACAAACTCGCGTTCCTCAATCAGCCAGCGGACCATCAGACCCAAAGTCCTGATCGTCTGGCTGACCTGGCCAGTCCCGACGTGGTTCTCGCGGGCTCCATCATTCCCGCGGCGCTCATCACAGGATTGCGCTCCGATTTGCCCGGCGAAATTACGGCCCAAGTCACGCAGGACGTTTTCGATACGCCTACGGGCAAAATCCTGCTCATTCCGCAGGGCGCGAAACTCGTTGGCCAATACGATGCGCAGATTACGTTTGGCCAGTCGCGGGCGTTGCTGGTTTGGAATCGCCTCATCCTGCCCAACGGCAAATCGATCATCCTGGAGCGCCAACCGGGCACGGATACCGAGGGCTACGCAGGTCTGGAAGACGAAGTCGACAATCACTGGGGTATGCTGTTCGAGGCGGCAATACTCTCAACTGTTCTCAGCGTCGGCTCGGAAGCCGGAACGAGCGACAGCGAAAACAATCTTGCGCAGGCGATCCGTCAAGGCGCTTCGCAGAGCTTCAATCAAACCGGTGAACAGATTGTCGGACGCTCACTGAATGTTCAGCCCACGATCACGATCCGGCCGGGCTTTCCGGTAGACGTCCTCGTAACGCACGATCTCGTGCTTGAGCCCTATCGCGGTTGATGGAGACAGTCATGGCGAAACTCAGACTCGGTGTGCTCGAAAACGACAAGCCGGTGCGGCTGACGATAGAGTTGCCCGCATCTGTGCATCGCGATCTCGTCGCCTACGCACGCGCGCACGCCAGCGAAACCGGTCAACAGCCGCTGGAACCGGTAAAGCTCATTGCTCCCATGCTGGCACGGTTTATGGCAACGGACCGCGGATTTGCGCGCGCGCGCCGGCAAATAATGGACTCAGACAAACCCTCTGGCCTGTGACTCATCGCGCATAAAGGCGATGAAGCGCCCGATGGCCGGACTATCAGCTTGCCGGCTCCATGCGAGATGCACGTGGAATGACGCGTTCGGTTCGCCTATCGGACGAAATACCACGCCCGGTATGGTCAACTCGGCAACATTGCGTGGCACGATGGCTAATCCAAAACCGGCACCGACCAGTCCGAGCGTCGAGAGCTGACTGGCTTTGTGCATTTGGAATCGTGCTCCGGATGCGAGCAAATCCTGAAAAAATCCGCGCTGCGCGTGGCTGTTGTCCCATCCCTGAATCAACAAGGTTTCCCTAGCGAATGAGGACCAGTTCACAGAGGAAAGCATCTGTAGATGATGTCCTTCTGGAAGGGCCACATAAAATTGCTCTTTATAGATCGGAAATTCGTCGGCATGAGGCCACAAGCTGAAACTCTGAACGAACACCACATCAAGATTGCGGCTTATGATAGCTCCAGCCATATCGCTATCACTCAGCTCCGAAACGGTAAGATTGACAGTTGGATGGGCGGTTCGCCACGCTTGTACCAGCCCACGCGCCGGCTCTCCCACGAGTGGTATCCTTATGCCGAGCTTAATCTCACCCGTCGCGCCAGATCCGTTACGATGTCCGATCATTTTGATCGCTTCGATCTCGGCCTGAACTTTGCGCGCTTGCCGCACGACGTCCTTTCCACCATCCGTCAGCCGAACGCCGGATGAGCTACGCTCGAAGATGGAGAAACCCAGCTCATCCTCAAGTTGGGAAATCCTCCGGCTGAGAGAAGATACATTGAGACCAAGCAATCGCGCGGCTTCAGAAAGACCACCACATTCCGCCACCACGCAAAGATACTGAAGATCGACTAATTCCATTTCATCATCATCTGCTATCATCCATGGACGCTGTCGAGCAATTGCTCAAAAAGGGGATCGTAATGGCGCATATAGAGAATCGGTAAAGATTTTATTGCGCAATAGGGACTTGAATTAGTGGCGTATCAGGTGGTCGGACATTTGGGCTCAGGATCATCTTCGTGATCCGCAAACGGTCTGCGCTGGCGCGCCGCGCCGAAGGAATACGGCTCGCACAAGACGATCTACAAGCCGCTTCATCCACTCTAGGGGTGTTCCACCGCATCTTCGCCGGACTGGCGTCAAAGGGCTGCAAGCCCTGCTGGCTGATGATCGACGCCACCCATACCAAGGCGCATCGCATGGTCGTCAGGCTGCAAAAGGCGCTGTTCCCGATGTATCGGGGGCACGAAGGGCGGCCTGAACTCCGAGTTGCATGCGGTGTGCGACGGAGAAGGACGGCCGTTGGTCATGCTGCTCAGCGAAGGCCAGGTGAGCGACTGCAAGGCGCGGCCCTGATGGTCGATGCTTTGCCACCGGCCAAGATCTTGCTCGCACCTCCTCGGCGAGATATTTTAGGTTCCACTTGAAAGCTGCTCGAAGGTGCCGCTCGAAATTGCGGAGCGCAGCCGCGTCTCACGCGCCCTCTCGAATCTTGCGACACCCGATTCGCGTTTTGCGAATTGGATTATCCGGCGACCCGAAAGCTGTGCGCTGGAGCCCGCTTACGCCGCCTCCCACACGAAATTTTTTTGACGGTATTTTTGACGGTATTTTGTAATATTCATCAATGAAATCAACGCTCGTGAATCCTAGTCCCCCAGCCAACCCGGTATAATAGGCGGTACGCCAGTGGACCAAATTTCTTGTCGAATTCAGAAATATGGGTCGCCACGTTTTCGGCCCAGGCAGACATCAGAAGCGGGTTCATCTCTACTTCTTTTCTGGCTGCGCGCAATATTGAGCCTTGGCAAGTAGCGTCCTTCTATCATTTTTGTTCTGAACAATAGCGCAGTCTGCGCATTCAAGTGCGTTGCCGGCGTCCAAATGCAATCCTGCCCATCTGAACCCGTTGATAGAAACGGAATAGCCTTTTTCGACGCTTTATTCGCGTACCGTCGTCTCTCGCTCTCAATACCTCGAAACGAACATAAGAAAGCAGGAGAATGTTTGCGCGGTGTCCCGCGTCAATCCTGTTCGCTTTTGCTTCTTTGGCTATAAGGTCCTCCATATGGGACTGGTCCGCAACTAGATTGGCCACTTGGTAAATGGCATTTGATACAGGGCCTCCCCAGCGAAACTTTAGCAACTTAATTGACGCTCGAAGAAGCGTGTTGAGCGATTTAGGATCGGCCCTCACGGCTGCGCCATTATCGCGCGCGGCTTCCGTGCAAAATCGACAAACTATAGCGGTAATTGATTCAGGCGTTTCTCCAAGAGCCCTACTGCGGCGAAAGCTATCTAATGTGGATAAACTTCCGGCCCACTTCGCATAAGTCGCGGGATCATTAATCCGATCTAGTGCTGCGACCAAATCCACGCCGAATTCTCGGAATAGATGGTCAGCAATTTTCGACTCTGTATCGAATGGGAGCTCCGCTATTTGATAAAACTCCTTCTTCGTTAGGCAAAGAGTAAGTCTAGCTGCCTCGTTAGCGGTTTCTAACTCAAGCTAAAAAGGATTCGCCGGCCCTTCCGCGTGGCCGCTGGAACCCAGACCAGAACCTTGGATGATTGAATCACCTCGGTAGCTCTCACCAAACGGACTGCACGGATTTTGCACGGATTTAGTTGTGCACTCGTTCGCTTTCCCTTCCCCAAATTCCGATTTGTTCACAAATCGAACGGGGTGGGAACGCCTAGAGCATGATCCAATCATACGGAAGCGTATCCCGAGTTGACGAGGTAATTTGAGCATTCGTTGCGTGTGAAGGCAGTGAGCAACGATCCGATGCGCCGCCAAGTTGCTTCGACGGTTCGTTCTTCAGCTTTGCGCAGCAGTGTCTTGAGCTTTGCGAAGACTTGCTCGATCGGATTGAGATCGGGGCTATAGGGCGGCAGGAAGAAGAGCTTGGCGCCAGCGGCACGGATCGCTTTGCGCACGGCTTGGCCTTTATGGCTACCCAGATTGTCCATGATGACGATGTCGCCCGGTGCGAGCGTGGGCACGAGCAATTGCTCGACATAGGCCAGGAAGCTTCGTCCATTGATTGGACCATCGATAACACATGGGGCCTCGATGCGGTCACATCGCAGGGCCGCGAGGAAGGTCAGCGTCCGCCAACGGCCGTGCGGCGCCTTGGCAACGAGCCGCTTGCCGCGGGCGCAGCGGCCATGCGTGCGCGTCATGTTGGTTTTGGCCCACTTTCGCCCGCTGTCGCGGCCTCAACGTCGAGGAAGACCAGTCGGGTGGGATCGAGTTTGCCCTGATGCCTCTTCCAGCGCGCCCGCCGTCTGGCAACGTCAGGCCGGTCCTGCTCGCTTGCGTGCAGGCTTTTTTTTGAAGCTGATACCTTCATCGTCCAGAAGACGCCACACTGAGCCGTAGCTCGCCGGAATCGCGCGCTCGTGTAGCTCGGCCACCAGCGCGCGCAACGTCAAATCCGGTTTGGCTTCCAGACGGCGCAGCATCCAGTCGCGCTGCTCGGCCAGTAATCGCGGATGCCGTGTGCCCATCGGCTTAGGCGCCACGGTGCCGGTCTGGCGCTTGCGCTGCGACCAGCGAACGACGCTGGCGACGCTGACATCAAAAGTCTCAGCCACTTCACGGCACGAATGACCAGCCTCGACCCGCCGCACCACGCGTTTGCGTAAATCCTCAGAGAGCGCTCGCACCATCCATGCTGACCTCCTGCCAGTCAGCATCTTGAATCAGACTCCCAGCCAGATGGGAATCCCAGATCGATTCAAATCGCCAGAATCGTGCTCTAAGCCTTTGATTTTATTTGGTTCTATGGTGGGCGCGACAGGGATTGAACCTGTGACCCCTCCCGTGTGAAGGGCCGTAGTGTATTCATTTAAGCCTGCCATTCCTGCTTTTTTTGCGCGTGGGCTTAGTACTGCACAGGTTTTGCACATCGGGCAACCGATCCGTGGCCTTTGCCGCCTCATTGGGCACGACATGGGCGTACCGCTCCACCGACGACAGGCTTTCCCAGCCACCCGCCTCCTTCAGACCGACCAAATCAAGCCCGGCATAGGTCCGTAGCCAAGTCGCATAGGTATGCCGTCCCTGCTGGTGCGGCGGTAGGTACTCGACGCCAGCAAGCCGACAAGCCCGCTTCAACGGCTTGTAAACGGCGCTCCGAGCAACCCAGTTAAAGACCTTCCCCTTCCGGTCGGCTTCAGGGACTTTCGCGAGTTCGATCAGGAGCGGATCTGGGAGGTGGACGGTGCGCGGCTTGCCGTTCTTTGTCCGACGGAGGATGACCGACCGGCGAGCAAGAGCAACATCGCCCTTCCAGTCGATCCTCAGTGCCTCAGATATGCGAGCGCCCGTGTAGGTCAGAAACACGCCTAGGTGTTTGATCCCAGGTTTTGATGGTGCATTATTTTCGCTGGAGTGGAGGGATGCCCTATGGGCCAAGTTCTTCACGGCTGCGCCACAACGACAGAGGCGATCCGTCGAGCGATACAACATAGTCAAGCGAGCCTGAGGAGCCTTTCCAGGCGCTATGGCATCAATCCGAAGACGGTCGCGAAGTGGAAGAAGCGTAGCTCCGTCGCCGATCTGCCGACAGGACCCAAGGTGCCGAAGTCCACGGTGCTGTCTGTCGAGGACGAAGCGATCATCGTCGCTTTCCGTCGGCACACGCTGCTGCCGCTCGACGATTGCCTCTATGCCTTGCAGGCGACGATCCCACACCTGACGCGCTCGTCGTTGCATCGCTGCATGCAACGCCACGGCATCTCCCGGCTCCCGGAGGTGGAAGACACCAAGGCCAAGAAGCGCAAGTTCAAGGCCTATCCTATCGGTTATTTCCACATTGATATCGCCGAGGTCCGCACCAAGCAAGGCAAGCTCCATCTGTTCGTTGCCATCGACCGCACCTCAAAGTTCGCGTTTGTCCAACTGCATGGGCAGGCGGACAGACCGACAGCGGTGGCATTTCTCGAGGCGTTACTCGAAGCCGTTCCCTACAAGCTCTACACGATCTTGACCGATAACGGCATCCAGTTCGCTGACCAGCCCCGCAACCACAACGGCTGGACAGCGCGCTACCGGGTTCATCGCTTCGACCAGATTTGCAACGAGAACGGTATCGAGCACCGCCTCACCAAGCCCAAGCACCCTTGGACCAACGGCCAGGTCGAGCGCATGAACCGCACCATCAAGGAGGCAACGGTCAAGCGCTTCCACTATGAGACCCACGAGCAGCTCCGACGTCATCTCGCAAACTTCGTCACCACCTACAACTTCGCAAAGCGACTGAAGACCTTACAGGGCCTCACACCCTACGAAGCCATCTGCAAGGCATGGACAAACGAGCCAAAACGATTCACGCTCGATCCTCTCCATCAAATGCGGGGACTAAACACCTAGCTCCAACCCCGTTCCGCCGTTCTGATCAGGATCAAGGAGATATATCCCGCCCGTACTTTAACATAGCTCCGCTTGACCGCCGCCCAGGCGATGCGATGAGAGGCTTCTTCCTGTCGCGGATCGCCATCATGCGCTGCGTAGGCATGGTTGAACGCTTCGCGATAGATATCCTGCGCATGTCGCGGCAGATGGTTTCGCACCGAGTCCGGCAGATCGTCATTGGCCCTGTAAGGCATTGTTCATACTCCTTCCATTCCGAGAGCGGCGCAGGTCCGCTGCACAGTATCTTCCAGCGTCCCGCCGGCGTCGACATTGATCCAGTCCGTAGGCGGCACGACAGCGCCGCGCTGCCGATGCAGGACGGCGACCGTCGCGTCGGACGCATCGTTCCTGCGCGCGGCCACGCGATGCTCCAGGATAGCCATAGGCGCATCGAGCCAGATCGGATGAAACGACACGCCCATCCGGTTCGCCATATCGACGATGCCCTTGCGTTCCGCGATCGTGCCGTAAACAGCGTCCGCAATCACGCTGTGACCATCCGCGAGAATCTCTTCCGCGCGCGAACGAAGAACATCGTACACTTTGCGTGTGACATCGGCTGTATAAGCGGCTTCCGGCAACGGCACCTCGTCTGAAACGCCCCACAGCGACTTCCGCAGCACGTCGCTGCGCAGCATCACTGCTCCGGGTGTGGCACCGATCATCGGTGCCAGAGCGCGACCGAGCGTCGATTTTCCAGTGCCCGAGACCCCACCCAGAACGATCAACTGCGGCGGGCCGGGTTCAAGGAACCGGATTGCATCTTCAAGATAAGACAGTGCCTCTTTTTCGATGTTTTCATCGCCCTTCGCCTGTGCCGCCTTCACATGGGCCCGCACCGCTGCGCGGCAGGACAGAAACAGGGGCAGCAGCGCCAATCCGCCGACATCGCCGGTGCGTTCCAGATATCGGTTCAGCACGACGTTTGCGAAGCGCCGTTCGCCACCATGTTCCAGATCCATCAGCAGGAACGCCAGATCATAGAACACATCGATATGGGAGAAAGCCTCGTTGAACTCGATCGCATCGAACAGAACCGGCTCGTCCTCCAGCATGCAGACATTGTTGAGATGCAGATCGCCGTGGCAGTGGCGCACAAATCCGGCGCCCCGCCGCGCATCCAGACGCGCCGCCATCGTTTTCAAGGCTGCATGCGAGGCCGCCGCATAAGCGGCAATTTTCTCTTCGGCGAAAGGTTTGTGCCGGAATGACGTTAGAACCGAGATGTTCCCGTCCACGACCTCCGCGATGCCCGCGACGCCGCCGAATGTCCGTGTCGCCTCCGCGTGCGTGTGAAACACCGCGATGATGTCCGCAAGCTTGCGCATGATGGCGTCGGTCAGATTCCCTTTCCTACGCATCTGCTCCAGCAGCGCGGATTGCGGGAAGCGTTTCATCACCACGACCCAATCTTGCGCTTGCGGATCGTCGGCTTCGCCGAAACACAGACGGCCATTCGCACCACGGATGCTGCGCACGCCCAGATAAAGCGATGGCGCCATGCGCCGGTTCACCGCCAGTTCCGCCGTGCAGGCCACGCGCCGCCGTTCCGGCGTGGAATAATCCATGTAAGGAAAGCGAACGGCGCGTTTCAGCTTGTAGGCACAGTCGCCCGCCAAAAACACGATGGCACCATGCGTTTCGTGCCGCTCCACGGGCTCTGTGATCCCATAGCTCGCCGGATCGGAGAGAAATGCGATGACCTTGTCCTGTTCCACCGTCGCCTCTCTATTGAAGCGCATGATCTCCGACATCGATCGTATCGAATATCGCCGCGATGCCATGAGATTTCAGATGGCGGTCCAGATCCCGAACGGTCAGATGTTTGGCAGCTTTCTTTTCGCCGTCCATTACATTCAGCGGAACAAAGATGGATTTCACCATGGCACTCTCCACAAGTGAGTAAATACTAGGGGCGCTTCGGCGATTCCGGCTGATGCAGATCAAGCCCACGAGAAAAATCGCCGGCGCTGACCGGCGCGAGTAGCAGCACGATGCTCCGCAAAGGCAACGCCACGTATGCCGTTTTACGGCCCGTCCGTCGCCGATCCATTTCAGCTCTATGGCGTATCCGCCGCACGCAACCGATAGCCCACGCCCTGCTCTGTCTGGATCAGGCTGGGCTGCTCGGGATTGGCTTCGATCTTCTGGCGCAAGGTGCGGACGTAGATGCGCAGATATTGCACATCCGTCTCGCTGCCCCATACCTCGCGCAGGATGAATTTGTGCGTGAGCACCTTGCCCGCATGCGCCACGAGCAGGCGCAGTAAATCGTATTCGCGCGGCGTGAGTTTCACTTCCTGCCCGCGCACCGTCACGATGCGGCGGACGAGGTCGACAGTGAGATCGCCAGTCTTGAACAGCGGTTTCTCGCCTTCCTGCTGCAAACGATGGCGCACCGCGGCGCGGATGCGCGCCAGCAGTTCCTCCATGCCGAACGGCTTGGTGACGTAATCGTCGGCGCCCATATCGAGCGCGGCGACTTTTCCCTTCTCGTCGTCGCGGCTGGAGAGCACGATCACCGGCACGGACGAGCCGCCTTCGCGCATCCGCTTCAGCACTTCCAGTCCATCGATACCGGGAAGGCCGAGATCGAGCACCAGCACGTCGATCGCATTGCGCTGGAGCATGGCGAGGCCGCTTTCGCCGTCTTCCGCTTCCAGAACCGAATAGTTCTGCGCCGAAAGACTGGTGCGCAGGAAACGGCGGATGGCCGGTTCGTCGTCGATGACAAGAATGCGCAAGGTGGCGCTCATGCTGCCCGCTCTCCGATCTCGTTCGCTTCCGGCACGGGCAGGGTGATGGTGAATTCCGCACCGTGGCCGTCGCTGCGGTTGCCGGCGTTGAGCGTACCGCCCATCGCTTCGATGAAGCCACGGCTGATGGCAAGGCCAAGGCCGGTGCCCGCGCGCTTGTGATCGGACGATTGCACGCGATAGAACTTGTCGAAGATGCGTTCGACATCGCCGGGCGGAATGCCGTCGCCGCTGTCGCGCACGACAAGCCGCACCCGTCCGCCCGCCAGATCGCCCTGAACCGTCACGCGCGATCCCGGCGGGGAATATTTCGCGGCGTTGTCCAGCAGGTTGAACACAGCCTGCTCGAACAGCACCGGATCGAGCTTCAGCATCGGCAGGCCTGGCGCCAGCGCCAGTTCGACATCGTGCAGCGCCAGCACCTTCGACGCCCGCCGCAACGCGCTGCCCAGCACGTCCGAAAGATCGATCAATTCCAGTCTCGGTGCGATGGCGCCGGATTCCAGTCGCGTCATGTCGAGCAGATTGGCGATGAAGCGGTTGAGGCGCTCGGCCTCCTCCAGAATGGAACCGAGAAGTTCCTGTTTCGCCGCATCGTCCAGCGTTTCGCCATAGGCTTTGAGACTCGATGCCGAACCCAGAATAGAAGCCAACGGCGTGCGCAGATCGTGGCTGATGGAGGTGAGCAGTGCGGAGCGCAGGCGTTCGGTCTCCGCGTTGAGGCGGTTGCGGTCGATGTCCTGCGCGAGGTTCACCCGCTCGATGGCGAGGGCCGCCTGATCGGCGAGCGCATCGAACAACCGCCGCTGATCCGGCGTCAGCAGCGCGCCCGGCTTCTCGCTATCCAATCCGACCACGCCAACGGTGCCGCGCCCGGTGCGCATCGGCAGGAACAGCCATTTAGCGCCGGGCAGCGTGTCCGCGCCGCGTCCCGCCGCCGTGCCATGTTCCCATACCCATTTGGCGGCAGCGAGATCGGCTTCGTCCAGCATGTCTTCCGGCGGATAGCCCGCGCGCACCGCAACGCTTTCGCCTTCCGGCAGCAGGATCACGATGCGCAGCTTCAGCATTTGCGCGAACTGAAACGCCGCCGCCCAGAGCAGATCGTCCAGCGTGAACACACCGGCGAGCTTGCGGCTGAAGAGGAACAGATCTTCCGTCGCCTTGGCGCGCTCGCGGGCGACAACGCCTTGCGCGCGCACCCGTGCCGTCAGGTTGCTGGCGATGAACGCCACGACGGCGAAGAAGAACAGCGCGTTGACATTCTCCGGATCGGCGATACGCAACGTGTAGAGCGGCGGCAGGAAGAAGAAATTGAACGCCAGCACGCTGACAAGGCTGGCGAACAGCGCGGGCCACAAGCCATAGGTTATTGCGCTCGCCAGCACGCCGGTGAGGAACACCAGCGCCACATTGTTGATGCCGAGGAACTGGCGCAGCACAAGGCTCACGCCCAGCGCACCAACAGCAAACAGGGCGCCGCCGAGATACGCGCGATAATCGCGCGACGGATGAAATTGTGAAAGCTGCCGTGCGATCGGCGACAGTGCGGGAGCGGCGTCACCCTGCTCCGGCACCACATGCACGCTGATATCGCCCGCGCGGCGGATGATCTCCAGCGTCGTCGAACCGCGCCACCATTCGGAGAGGCGCGAGCGGCGTGTCTTCGCCGTGACGATATGGGTGAAGTTGTTGGCACGGGCGTAATCGAGAATCCCATCGGCAATGCTCGCCGCCGGCACCGTCACTGCTTCGCCGCCCAACCGTTCGGCAACGCGCAAAGCTTCGGCGATGCGGTCACGCTCGACATCGGTCAATCCGCTCGAACGCGATGTTTCGATCGTGATCGCCGCCCATGACGCGCGCAGCCTGTCCGCCAGGCGGCGCGTGTAGCGCACCAGCGCCGCGCTGCCCGGCCGTTCATCCACGCACACCAGCACGCGCTCGCCTGCCTCCCACGGTCCCTGGATCGCATGGGCACGCATGTAGTTGACCATCTGCGCATCGACGCGTTGCGCCGTGCGCCGCAGCGCCAGTTCGCGCAGCGCGGTGAGATTGCCGGGCACGAAGAAATTCTGCGCTGCGCGTTCGGCGGCATCGGGGAAATAGACTTTCCCCTCCTTCATCCGCTGCAGCAGGTCTTCCGGCGTGAGGTCGACCAGCTCCACGTCGTCGGCACGGTCGAGAATCGAGTCCGGCACCGTCTCGCGCACGCGCACATGGGTGATCTGCGCGACCACATCGTTCAGGCTTTCCAGATGCTGGACGTTCAGCGTCGAATAGACGTCGATGCCGTTTTCGAGAAGCTCTTCGACATCCTGATAGCGCTTGGGATGGCGGCTGCCGGGCGCGTTGGTGTGCGCCAGCTCGTCCACCAGCACCAGCTTTGGCTTGCGGGTGAGAATGGCGTCCAGATCCATCTCCGCCAGCACGCGGCCTTTGTAGAGCACGCGCTTCTTCGGAATGACCTCGAAGCCCTTGGTGAGAAGGTCGGTTTCGACGCGGCCATGCGTCTCCACCACGCCGATCACGATGTCGCCCGCATCCACACGGCGCTGCCGTGCTTCGCTCAGCATCTCGTAGGTCTTGCCGACGCCCGGCGCGGCACCGAGGAAAATCTTGAGCCGCCCGCGGCCTTCCTCGCCTGCCTGTTTCAGCAGGGCGTCCGGCGATGGGCGGGCGGTTCCTTCGGTCATGCCCTATTATAGCGCGCCGTCAGCCACGCTGCATGGCATCCAGCGCCATGTTCAGTTTCAGCACATTCACATGCGGCTCGCCGATCACGCCCAGAAAACGCTGCTCGACATGGTCATTCACAAGCTTACGCACGGCGTCTTCAGAAAGCCCGCGCGCTTTCGCAACCCGTGGCATCTGAAAATAGGCGGCCGCCGGCGTGATGTCCGGATCGAGGCCGCTGGCCGATGATGTGACGAGATCGCCCGGAACCGCCGCATTTGGGTTCTCTGCCTGCAGCTTCGCCGTATCGGCCTTCACGCGGTCGATAAGCTTCTTCGACGTCGGCCCAAGATTGGAGCCGGAGGAATTGGCGGCGTCGTAGCCATTGCCCGCCGCGCTTGGGCGTCCATGGAAATATTTGAGGCTGGAGAAATTCTGCCCGATCAATTCGGAGCCGATCACCTTGCCGTTCCGTTCGATCAGGCTGCCATTGGCCTGAGAGGGGAACAGAACTTGCGCGATGCCGGTGATGCCCAAGGGATAGACGATGCCGGTGATGATCGTGAGCAGCACGATCATCATCAAGGCGGGGCGAAGCTGGCGGAGCATGTTTGCCTCCTTTAAGCGAGGTGAACGGCGGTAACGAGAACGTCGATCAGCTTGATGCCGATAAAGGGAACGACGATGCCGCCAAGGCCGTAGATGAAGAGATTGCGGCGCAGGAGTTGCGCGGCGCCGACGGCGCGGTATGTCACGCCCTTCAGCGCCAGCGGGATCAGCGCCACGATGATCAGCGCATTGAAGATGATCGCCGACAGGATCGCGCTCTGCGGCGAATGCAGCCCCATGATGTTGAGCGCGTTGAGCTGCGGATAGAACGCCACGAACATCGCCGGCAGGATCGCGAAATATTTGGCGACGTCGTTGGCGATGGAAAAGGTGGTCAGCGCGCCGCGCGTCATCAGAAGCTGCTTGCCGATCTCCACCACCTCGATGAGCTTGGTGGGATCGCGGTCCAGATCCACCATGTTGCCGGCTTCGCGCGCGGCCATCGTGCCGGTGTTCATCGCGACGCCGACATCGGCCTGGGCCAGCGCGGGCGCATCGTTCGTGCCATCGCCGCACATGGCGACGAGCTTGCCCTTCGCCTGCTCCTCGCGGATGAGCGTCAGCTTGGTTTCCGGCGTCGCCTGCGCGAGGAACGAGTCCACACCGGACTCGGCGGCGATGGCCGCCGCCGTGAGCGGGTTGTCGCCGGTGATCATCACGGTGCGGATGCCCATCTTGCGCAACGCCGCGAAGCGCTCGCGGATGCCGCCCTTCACGATATCCTTGAGGTGAATGACGCCCAGCAGCTTGCCGTCTTTCGCGACGGCGAGCGGCGTGCCGCCGGATTTGGCGATGCGTTCGGCGATGTTCAGGAATGCGCGCGCGGTGTCCTGCCCCACCGTTTCGATGGCGGCGGCCGCGGGATCGCCAACCGCGGGAGGAAAGCCTTTCGCCTTGCGCACATAACCCAGAACCGCATCCACCGCGCCT
>JAFECN010000089.1 GCA_018242145.1 Pseudomonadota bacterium | reverse complement strand
GTGGAGATCTTCCAGGAGCGCGCCGAATTCCTCGATCCGCACACGGTCCACCTGAAAAAGAGCGGCCGCAAGGTCACCGCCGAGCGCTTCCTTGTCGCTACCGGCGGCCATCCCTCGCATGAGGCGGACCAGATCGAGGGCGCGAACCACTGCATCACCTCCAACGACGCCTTCTATCTGGAGAAGCTTCCGCGCCGCATCGTCATCGCGGGCGCGGGCTATATCGGCGTGGAGTTCGCGCACATCTTCCACGGCCTGGGCTGCGATGTGACGCTGGTGTTCCGCGCCGACAAGGTGTTGCGCGGCTTCGACGAAGACATCCGCGATTGCCTGACTGCGGAGATGCACACGAACGGAATCCGCTGTGTCGCCCAGCGCACGATCAAGCGCGTGGACAAGAAGGGCGAAGAACTTTTCGCCTTCACCGACAAGGACGAAATCATCGAGGCCGATCAGGTGATGCTCGCCCTCGGCCGCCATCCCAACACGCGCGGCCTCGGCCTCGATAAGGCGGGTGTCGCGCTCGGCAAGAAGGGCGAGGTGAAGGTCGACGAATATTCCAAAACCAGTGTCGATCACATCCATGCCATCGGCGACGTCACCGACCGGCTGCAACTCACGCCCGTCGCCATCCATGAGGCGATGTGCTTCGTGAAGACGGTCTATGAAGGCAAGCCCACGCCGGTCGATCATCATCTGGTGCCGACGGCGGTGTTCAGCCGCCCGGAAATCGCCACGGTCGGCCTCACCGAAGCCAAGGCGCTGGAGCAGGGCCATGCCATCGACGTTTATCAATCCACCTTCCGCCCGCTGAAGCACACGCTGTCCGGCCGCGACACCCGCGCGCGCTTCAAGCTCGTGGTGGACAGCAAGAGCGGCAAGGTTCTCGGCTGCCACATCTTCGGCTTCGACGCCGCCGAGATCATCCAGATGGCCACGGTGGCGCTGAAGATGGGCGCGACGAAAGACAACTTCGACGCCGCCATCGCGCTGCACCCCACCGCCGCCGAAGAACTGGTGACGATGCGGACGAAGAGCTATTCCAAGACGCCAGACACGAGAGCTGCTGCGAGATGACGCTTATCGCCCACTAACGATTCCATTCATCCCGCAATTTGCGCATCGTCTTTGTGCTGTTCGCCTTCCACAACCCTCGTCCCGATCCCGCAAGCGGCAACAATGACTGCTGCCTTGCTGCTTTATGCCCATGCGAGGGCTTGGCAGCAGTAGCGTAGTTATTATTCTTGGGTGGCAGGGTCTTCATAACGGAAACCCTACAGCGCGCCATATCTCGGTCAATCCGGGCTGAACCGTCTGGCCAAACATCCCGTTCACCACGCCCATCCGCCGCACTGGCAAAGCCGTCCCCCGCCGCGTATATCCACAGGTGGATAACAGGAGCGTGCCGTGGCCCAGGCGTGGAGCCCCAAAAGCTGGCGGGAAAAGCCGATCGTTCAGGTTCCGGCCTATCCGGACCCTGCGGCCTTGGCCGGGGTCGAGACCCGGCTCAAGACCCTGCCGCCGCTGGTGTTCGCCGGCGAGGCCCGCAACCTCACTGCCGCGCTGGCCGAGGTCTCGCAGGGCCGTGCGTTCCTGCTGCAGGGCGGGGACTGCGCCGAAAGCTTCGCCGAATTCTCCGCCAATGCCATCCGCGACACGTTCTGCGTGTTTCTGAGCATGGCCACGGTGCTCACCTTCGCGGCCGATGTGCCGGTGGTGAAGGTCGGCCGCATCGCCGGCCAGTTCGCCAAGCCGCGCTCCGACGATAACGAAACGCGCGACGGGCACACCCTGCCGTCCTATCGCGGCGACATCATCAACGGCGAGGATTTCTCTTCCGAAGCGCGCGTTCCCGATCCGCAGCGCATGTTGAGCGCCTATTATCAGGCCGCAGCCACCGCCAATCTCGTGCGCGCCTTCGCGACCGGCGGCTATGCGGACCTGTCGCGCGCGCGGCACTGGTTTCTCGATCACCACCATCCCGATCTGGCCCGTCGTTACAACGAAGTGGTGGACAAGATCGCCGATGGCGTGGGTTTTCTGCGCACCTTCTCGCTCGCCGATACGGTGAAGCAGCAGACTGGCCGCGTCGATTTCTATTTCAGCCACGAAGCGCTGCTGCTGCCTTACGAAGAAGCACTGACGCGGCAGGATTCGATCACCAAGGATTGGTACGCCACCTCCGGCCACATGATCTGGATCGGCGACCGCACCCGCCAGCCCGACGGCGCGCATGTGGAGTTCTGCCGCGGCGTGAAGAACCCCATCGGCCTCAAATGCGGCCCGTCCATGAGCGAAGACGATTTGCTCAAGCTCATCGCCGTCCTCAATCCCAAGAACGAGCCCGGCCGCCTCACGCTGATCGCGCGCTTCGGCGCCGACAAGATCGCCGAGAAATTGCCCAAGCTCATCCGCGCGGTGCAGAAGGAAGGCGCGAACGTCGTGTGGTCGTCCGATCCGATGCACGGCAACACGATGAAGTTGCAGTCCGGCTACAAGACGCGCCCGCTCGACCGTGTGCTGGAAGAACTGAAATCCTTCTTCGCCATCCATCGCGCGGAAGGCAGCTATGCCGGCGGCGTGCATCTGGAGATGACGGGGCAGGATGTCACCGAATGCCTGGGCGGCGCGCAGGCGATCAAGGAAGTGGATCTGCACGACCGTTACCAGACGGCCTGCGATCCGCGCCTGAATGCCAGCCAGTCGCTGGAGCTTGCTTTCCTGCTGGCGGACGCGCTTCGGGCGGAGCGCATCAAGGACGCGAACCGTTCGGCCAAAAGCGCCTGAGCGGAAACAGACGTTCGAAGGGGGACGGAACGGAATGGGTGCCGCGAGGCTGCTGGCGAAGGCGTGGCTGGTGTTCTGCGTGTTCGCGGGCGCCTATGAGGCCGAGCAGCTTTTCTCTCACGGTGTCGCGCCGGCGCAATTCCTCGGCCCCATCGCCATCTGCGTGGTGCTGTTCGGCGCGATGGGCCTTCTGTTCGTCGGCGGCTACGGCGTGTCGGGCACGCATGGCCTGTCGCTGGAGCGCCTGAAGCCCGCGCGCTGGGTGCCGGATTTCAACGGCCTTGTCTTTCTCACCTTCGCCGTCGTGATCTTCGTGGTGCAGACGGCCTATCTGCCCGAGCATGTTTCCGGGGGCGTTCTTTCCGCGCTGGAAGCTTCGGTGCATTTCGTCATTCCCGGCCAGCGCGCGCTGGAGTCGCGCCTGGATGTCTGCACGCTGGATGGCGGCCGCGTGACGGCGTCGGCCTTTTCCTGGCTGCTGGCGGTGATCTTCCTGGGTTCGGGCTTGTCCCGCGTGCGGCTGGCGGCGGGCATCGTGCGGCTGGAGCGCCAGCGCCGCCGCGATGCCATCGGTCCCGCGAGCCTCACCTTGCTGCTGGGCATCTTCGCGGTGATCGCGATCCAGTTCCTGTTTCTGGGAACGGTCTTCACGATCCTGCCTTGCGACATGCTGGTGGATCTGCCCGGCGAACTCCTGATCGGGCTGGGCCCCCTGATGCTGGCCTATCTCATCCTCGCCGCCGTCACCGACCTGCTGTCGCTGGGGCCGGAGGCCTAGCGTCCCACCGGAACACTCAACGGTCGGGCGCGAGCGATCGCCGCGCCGTTTCGATCGGCAGCATCATGATGCGTTCTCCCAATGGAGAGCGGACAAAGCCGTAACGCTCGTAGAAGCGCGCCGCCTCGTCATCGATCGCATGCGCGACGATCGCGCGAACGCCCGCGATCTCGGATGCCGCGCAGCAACGCCGTATGGCGTCGGCCAGAAGATTGGCTCCCAGTCCGCGGCCCTGTGCGGAAGTATCCAGCGCCAGCCGTCCAATGAGCAGAAGAGGAACTTGCTGCGGAAGATTGCGGCGGAGTTTTGCGGTCGGCAGCGCCAGCCGTTCTTCCATCGCCGTCGAGATCGCATAATAGCCAACCACGCGCTGCGGCTGCGCGGCCGTGCAGATCACATAGGTGCGCGCGGAAAGCCCTTCGCTTTCCAGCGCGCGCTCTTTTAGCCACATATCCAGCGACGGATGTTTTCCGTTGGAAAAGCCCGTTGTGCTGTGCTGCGCGGTCAATCTCTCCGGCGCTAGAATGACGGCAGGACCGGACATGCTTGCCGCGTCAGCGCTGCCAGGCCGGCTTGCCCGCCATAAGCGCTTTCAGCGCCTTGTTCGGTTTGGCGGGCGCATCCAGCATTTCCAGGAAGGCCGCATGGGCCTTGTCGTCCAGAAAGAAGACGCGCTGCCCGAGGATGGCTTCCTCGGCCTGACGCCGCGCGCTGTCCAGCATGAACTCGGACAGCTTTTGCCCGCGCAACGCTGCCGCGCGATTCAACATCGCCTTGGTTTCGGCGGGCGCGCGAATCTGGATGACGTCGTCTTTGCGGACCGGATTGGCCATCCGTATCTCCTTCTTCGAGGCTTTCTAGCGCGTCGTAATGACATTGTCAATACATAGGCGTTAAGCCTCGCAATGTTGGACCGGCAATTCGAATTTGCATCGCGATCTTCAGGCGCCGGTAAGATTGCCCGCGCGATCCTGCGCATATGAGATTGCATCGAAAACCTGCCGCGTTCGCGGCGCTCGTTCTGATCTGCTGTGGATTGGCAGCGTGTGGACAACAGAACCGGGATTGGCGCGCCGCGGCCATCGCGGATGCCGAGGATCAGATCCGCGCCGATGTGAACGATCCGGCCGCGAAGTTTTCGGACGTTCAGGTCACCGGCAACAGTTCGACGGGCCAAACCTGTGGCCGCGTGTCGGCCAAACTCAGCACCGGCGGCGACGGGGAAGGACGTTTCATCGTCTATATCGACGGCAATGGCGGCTCTGGCCCCTATGTCGAGAACGATATGGGCAAGCACCCGATGACGCATGAGCAGTTCGAATTCGCCTGGCAGAACGATTGCATCAAGGAAGGCTACAAGGAATAGGCGGAGCTATATCGCTTCGTTCAATCTGGTGCGCGCATCATCGCAAAGAACACCCTCTCCCCCTTTGAGGGGGAGAGGGTAGGGTGAGGGGGCGGCTGCCATTAAGTGATATGTTTTGGGAGTTGGTTTCGGGAATTGGTTTCTGTCGCCGTATTTTTCCATTTTTTATGTGGCAGCCAAAGCGAGGAATGACCATGCCCCGGAATGTGCGTCTCTTTGCGTGGCTTTGGATGATCTCCTTCGTTGTGGGCTCCCTGGGCTTTCAGGTTCCTCCATTGACGCCGAAGGAAATCAGTCTCGGCGCCACACTCGGTTTGAAAGAGGTATTTGTATACGGCTCAGTAATCGTCTTCTTTTTGATACTGTTGCCGTTTTACTGGTTGGCAGTGTGGCGCCGAAAGAACTGGGCACGATGGGTTCTCTTCATCGTGTTCGTAATTTCACTACCGGCACTCTTCATGGGACCTTCGATGCCCAATTTCCATGACCCTCTGGTCGCAATGACTGTAATCGCGTCGCTTGTGATTGAGGCCCTGGGTTTCGTATTTGTGTTTTCTGGCGATGCACAGGATTGGTTCCGCGTTACTTCCGAATGTATGTCCACGTCCCGGCGCAGAGACGATCCAACTATTTGAACTTCACTAGAAAAAGCTGGTTCGCTTAGTGACTCGCGAAAATCCGGCGACAGCATGCTTGGTTGCGCCGCCCCCTCACCCCAGCCCTCTCCCCCTCAAAGG
>JAFECN010000088.1 GCA_018242145.1 Pseudomonadota bacterium | reverse complement strand
CCCATATGGCCGGCGACCGTCATCAGCTTTGCGAGGCCATCCGGCGTCTCATGCGTCATTGCCGTTTTGGCGCCTTCGGTGGCGATGATCTCCGCGCCTTCCACCAGCGCATTGCCGTAGCAATGATCGCCATTGTGATGGGTGTTGAACAGCGTGCGGATTTTCGCGTCGTTCGCGCGCTTGAAGCTGTCCAGCATCGCGCGGGTGTGCGCGTAGTCGAACATGGTGTCGATCAACAGCGCCTCGCCGTCGCTCGTCACGAGGCCCGAATTGGAGAGGCCCCATCCGCCATCCGGTTGCAGATAGGCATAAGAGCCGTTGCCGAAATCGGCGATGCCGGGCGCATAGCGCGCCTTGGGAAAAGAGAGTGTGCTCATAGCCCGCTCAGGCCTCCATCCACCGCCAATGTCTGCCCCGTGATGTAAGAGCTTTCCTCCGACAGCAGGAACAGCGTGGCGTATGCCGTTTCCCATCCGGTGCCCTGCCGGTTGAGCGGGATGTTCGTCGCCGCGCGATTGGGGCGTCCGCGCGTGGCCAGCCGTCCAATCGACGTGTCCATCAATCCCGGCGCCACGACATTGGCGCGAATCCAGCGCCGCGCGCCTTCGAAGGCAACGTGGCGGCACAACCCGAACAGCGCGGCCTTCGAGGAATCGTAAGCGGGCAGGCGGCTTCCCGCCGTCAGCCCGGCGATGGAGGAAATGAAAACGATGGACGACGCATCCTCCAGCTTCGCCATCGCATGCTTCACCGTCAGCATGTGCGAACGCAGGTTGATGGCGAACACCTTGTCCCAGCTTTCGGCCGTGGTGCCGTCCAGCCACGCGCCGCCCGCGCCGATGCCGACATTCAGCACAATGCCGTCGAGCGAGCCCAAGCCTTTGTGCGCTTCGCCGATCATGCGGACGATATCGTCTTCCTTCGTCGCATCGGCCTGGATGGCGAAGGCCTGATTGTTCTCTTTTTCAATCAGCGACACGGTGGCAATGGCGCTCGCCAGATCGCGATCCGCCACGGCAACGCCCGCACCTTCGCGCGCGCAGAGCACGCTGATCGCGCGGCCGTTACCGATGGGCGTGTCGGCCTCGCCGATCTCCATCTGCCCGCCGCCCAGAACCAGAATGCGCCGTCCCGCCAATCGCCCGCGCGGCGGCGCTTCGCCTGTGGCTTCCGGTGGCGTGTGAACCACGCGCTCGCTCATGTGGCTTTCTCCCTTGACGGATTAGGGCGCGGCTGCTTGTTCTGCGCAAGAGCAATAGAGATTGACGGTGCGGCATGATCGAGGCGGTGATCTGGGATTTCGGCGGTGTTTTCACCACGTCGCCGTTCGAAGCCTTCGCGCGTTATGAGCGCGAGAACGATCTGCCCGCCGATCTCATCCGCAGGATCAACAGCCAGAACCATCTCACCAATGCGTGGGCGCGGTTCGAGCGCGCGGAACTGGATCTGGACAGTTTCGACAAAGCCTTCGCCGACGAAGCGCTGGCGCTCGGCCATTATGTTCCCGGCAAGGACATCATCGGCCTTCTCTCCGGCGATTTCCGCCCGGAGATGATCGAGGCGCTGCGCCGCATCAAGTCGACGTTCAAGACCGGCTGCATCACCAACAATGTGCCCGCGAACATGACCGGCTCCAACGAGGGGCGCACCCTCTATGCGAAAGAGGTGATGGCGCTGTTCGATCACGTCATCGAATCCGCCAAGACGGGCATCCGCAAGCCCGATCCGCGCATCTATGAGATGATGTGCGAGGCGCTCTCGGTGAAGCCGGAAGCCTGCATCTATCTGGACGATCTGGGCGTCAACCTGAAGCCGGCCCGCGCCATGGGCATGGCCACGATCAAGGTGGAAAGCGGCCCGCAGGCCATCGCGGCGCTGGAACAGCTCACAAGCATGAATCTGCATTAACTTGTGGCGGCGTTATTAACGGGCCGCTAATGCCGCCGCGCCTACAACGGCGGCATGACACCGCCGGATGCCGCATGCCTGAAAGCCGTGGCCGCGTTCAACGCGCTGTCCGAACGCGAAGGCTGGGATCAACATTGCGATTCCGCGCTCGCGTTCGATCATTCCGATTTTCCGCGCATGCTCGCCATCTGGCAGGAACAGGCCGCCGGAAAACCCATGCCCGCGCGCAGCAGCATGACGCCGCGCGCGCTCAAGGATTTTCTGCCGCGCGTCGCGATCAATGAGCGGACATCCGTCGATCCGCCGCGCTTCACATGGCGCCTCATGGGCACGCATGTCGCGCAGGTTCTGGGCGAGCGCACGGGCAAATTCATCGACGAGGATGCGCCGCCGCGCCAGGTGGCGCGCTGGAATGCCAGCCTCGACATGGTTTTGCGCGCGGCCCGTCCGCTGCGCTTCGCCGGGCGGGTGCTGGTGAACGGCAAGACCTATCTCAACAGCGAACTTCTCTTCATGCCGCTGGCGGACGATACCGGCCAGCCGCGCTTTATCCTCGGCTTCGGCCGTTACGGCTTCGATTGGCCGAACCCCAGATCGCGCGCCGCGCTGGCCTCGGCCTGAAGCGGCCTCGCAGCGTTAAGAATGTCTTGATCCCGGTCTGCTATTCCGGCGGACATGGAGAGCCGCGAACAGGCCATCGCGCAATTCAACGCGCAGGCGAAGGATCGGGGATGGCTGCAATATTGCGATCCCGACAATGCCTTTGTCATGCGCGAATGCGAGGAGTTGATCGAGCTCTGGAACTGGGCGCGCGGAACACAGGAAATTCCTTCGCGTGACGCGCTTCCGGTTCGCGCGCTGAAACCCTATCTGCCGCGTCTGGCGATGGTCGAGCAGATCCGAAACGATCCGCCGCAGTTCCGCTATCGTCTTGTCGGCACGATCGTGACGCGAACGCTGAGCGAGCGCACGGGCCAGACCTTCGATCACGAAAGCGCCACGCAGGAACAGAAGGAGCGTTGGACCTGCTCATCCCTGCTGTCGCTTCAGATCAAGGCGCCGTTGCGCTTTCCCGTCGTCATTCAGAAGACTGTCGTCGGCGAGATGTTGCTGCTGCCGTTCGCCGATCAGACCGGCGCGCCGCGCTTCGTGATGGCGCATGGCCGCTACGAGCCGTCGCGCGACTGGAGCGTGCGCGAACCTTGCGTGCGCGCGCGGGCGAGCGCCTAAGCGAAATCCTTCGAGAGTTCCTGGCGCACGTCCGGCGGGATCACGGCCATGTGGCCATAGGCCGGATGCGCCACGCCGAGCACGGCGTTCACCGCCGGGTCCTTGAACCGCGCAATCTGCCCGGGCAGGAAGCGAAAGCGGACCCAATGCACGGAGGATGTCTTTCCGTCCGGCGTCGTGCGGTCGTCATATTCGGTGGGCGTCGCGGCAATCCGTTCCTGATCGAGTTCGATATAGACGCTCTCCTCGATCCCGGCGAGGCGATAGAGTTCGCGGTTGCGCCGGTTCACGTCCTCGATTTCCAGCATCAGCGTGGCGATCAGTTCGGAGCCCTGCGGGATCAGCGGATTATAGGCTTCGAGTTCGCCTTCGATCTGCGCGTCGCCGCCTTTTTCGATGTGCAGCATCTCCTGCACCTGCATCCACATCGTCTCGTAGTTTTCGAAATAGAAGGTGGCGAACGGGCCCACTTCCATGCGCCGGTTCTTCTTCACCGGAATGATGTTCTTGCGGAATTGCGCGCGCTCGGCCGCATATTTCTCATAGGCGATGATATCGGCGGGCGTTATTTTTCTCTGTGCTGCTGGCATCGTCATTGCTCCACCAAACCATAGGCACGGGCGAAGATCTGGATCGGATGTTCCGGTTCGCGGGCCTTCGTCTCCTTGTCGTCCTTCGCGTTGAGCGCCTTCACGTTCTGGAAGATGTGCTGCGCCGCCAGCGGGCAATCGGACGCGATGTGTCCGTGGTTCTGGCCCGCCGCCGTGCGGAAGACGGGGCGTCCCACCTTCTCGGCCAGCGCATGCGTCGGCTTCACCACGCCGAAGGTGCCGCCATGACCGGAGCAGCGTTCGATCACATCCACCTTGGTTTCGGGAATGAGGCGCAGCATCTCCGCCGCCTTTGGCCCCATGTTCTGCGCGCGCGCATGGCAGGCCAGATGCACCGTCACGCCATCGGCGAGCGGTTGAAGACCCGAGGGCAGTCCCTCTTTCTTGGCGATGTCCACGACATATTCGTCGATGTCGAACACCGCGTCGGCCACACGCTTTACGTTTTTGTCTTCAGGTACGACGAGCGCCCATTCGAATTTCAGCATCAACCCGCAGGAAGCCGTCGGCGCCACGATGTCGTAGCCTTCGTCGATCAGCTTTACGAGTTCCGCGGAAACCTTCTTCGCCTGCGCGGCGACCTTCTCCATCTCGGCCTGTTCCAGGAACGGCATGCCGCAACAACCCGGATAGGCGGCTTTTGTTTCCACGCCGAGATGGTTCAAAACCGCGCGGGCCGCCATGCCGGTGTCCGGCTTGTTGTAGTTCACGAAGCAGGTGGCGAAGATCGCCGCCTTGCGCTTGCCGAAGGCGGGCGCGTTCGCGTTCACCGTTCCCGGCTTCGCCTTGTCGGCGCGCATGAAGGTCTGCGACGCGAATTTGGGCAGCGTCGCGGTTTCGTCGATATGCGCGAGCTTGTCCATCAGGGGCCGCGTCAGCGTGTTGTCCGTCTTCGCGCCCCAGTTGACGAGCGGCGCCAGCGGCACGGCCATGCGGCCGTTGCGGTCCATCTCGGCCAGTTGCCGCGCGGTGAAATCCGTCTTGCCCGCTTTCGCCTCCGCCACGCGGTGGCGCAGCAAAAGATGCGGGAAATCGAGCTGGAACGGATGCGGCGGCACATAGGGGCACTTCGTCATGAAGCACATGTCGCACAGCGTGCAGGCTTCGGTGACTTCGGTGAAGCGTTCGCTCGGAACGCCGTCCAGTTCTTCCGTCGGGCTCGAGTCGATCATGTCGAACAGCCGTGGGAAGCTGTCGCACAGATTGAAGCAGCGGCGGCAGCCGTGACAGATGTCGAACACGCGCCGCATCTCCGCATCCAGCTTCACCGGATCGGTGAAATCCGGATTCTGCCAGTCGATGGGATGGCGCGTGGGAGCGTCGAGGCTGCCTTCTCGGGAGGTCATGAGATTCTCTTTTTCCTCCCCCGTTCACGGGGGTGGAGGTCGAATAGCGATCGATCGACAGATCGATTGCCGACCGACCGGACCGCGAAGCGGTGGAGGGGGACGTAGTGCGCCACGGCCCCCTCCGCCTCGCTGCGCTCGGCTCCTCCCCCGTGAACGGGGGAGGAAAGCCATTCGCTCTGTTTCTTACTTGCCGAGGCTGTCGAGCGCCTTCTGGAAGCGTCCGGCGTGGGACTTCTCGGCCTTCGCCAGCGTCTCGAACCAGTCGGCAATCTCGTCGAAGCCTTCTTCGCGCGCCGTCTTGGCCATGCCCGGATACATGTCGGTATATTCGTGCGTCTCGCCCGCGATCGCGGCCTTCAGGTTCAGGTCGGTGCCGCCGATGGGCTCGCCCGTCGCCGGATCGCCGACCGCTTCGAGGAATTCCAGATGGCCATGTGCGTGGCCCGTCTCGCCTTCCGCGGTGGAGCGGAACACGGTGGACACGTCGTTATAGCCTTCGACGTCGGCCTTCTGCGCGAAATAGAGGTAGCGGCGGTTGGCCTGGCTTTCGCCGGCAAACGCATCTTTCAGGTTCTGCGCGGTCTTGGAGTTCTTCAATGCTGCCATGTTCGTCTCCCTTGAATTGGTGGCCGGACAGGACTGTGCGCCGCCGCGCGCGGCCCTGTCAACCTGTTTTAGAACAATTCAAAAGAGAAGAGCCGCGGCGTTCAGGCGCGCTTCACGCGCACCACGACGTCCACCCGGTCCACCGCCATGCCCTTGGGCGGCGCGGGGACATTCGACACCGCGATGGTGTCGCCGGGAATGTCGATCAACTCGCCATTGTCTTCGACATAGAAGTGCTGGTGATCGCCGATATTGGTGTCGAAATAGGCGCGGCCGGAATCGACCACCACCTCGTTCAGAAGCCCCGCGGCGGTGAACTGGTGCAGCGTGTTATAGATCGTCGCCAGCGACACGCGCACGCCCGCCTTCGCGGCTTCTTCATGCAGCGCTTCGGCCGTCACATGCCGGTCGTGTTCGCGGAACAGAATCCCCGCCAGCGCCACGCGCTGGCGCGTGGGGCGCAGGCCCGCCGCGCGCACCTTGGCACTTGCGGTTTCGGCGGCGTCTTTGCCGGGCTTTTTGCGAACCATGACGGACAACTCGATACCTCGGGAGCGGGCTTGCGCAGGGGGCGTCATACCCGCATGTTGCAACCCTGCAATCTGGCCTTAATCGGTTAGAATGCTTCTAACAAACAGAAATCGGCTCTAAGCGTCTTTTTGTCAAGAGATTTGCGCCGCAAGAGGCCGAAAACCACGGGATTCCAGGGAAAATGAACGATACGCCTGTCCGCCGATCGAGCTTCGACCTGAACGGCTTGCTGTCCTGCGCACGGGGCGAGCTGTTCGGTGAGGGCAATGCCAAGCTGCCCTTGCCGCCGATGCTGATGTTCGACCGCATCACCAAGATCTCCGACAAGGGCGGCAGCGCCGACAAGGGCGAGATGCAGGCCGAATTCGACATTCATCCCGACCTCTGGTTCTTCCAGTGCCATTTCCAGAACGATCCGGTGATGCCCGGCTGCCTCGGCGTGGATGCGCTGTGGCAGATGGTGGGCTTCTTCCTCGGCTGGATGGGCGGCAAGGGCAAAGGCCGCGCGCTGGGCGTGGGCGAAGTGAAGTTCAGCGATATGGTGCTACCGTCAAACAAGCTCGTGACTTACTATATCGACTTCAAGCGCGTGATCATGCGAAAGCTCGTGCTCGGCATCGCCGACGGGATCGTGAAGGTCGATGGCAAGGTCGCCTTTGAAGCCAAGGATCTTCGCGTCGGGCTGTTCACCGAGGGTGCGGCCCCGCAAGCGGCCTGAACCTTCGCGCAGGGATTATAAAGGAGTTCGTCCATGAGACGGGTCGCCGTCACGGGCATGGGCATCGTGTCGCCCATCGGGAACAACACGCAGGAAGTCGTCGCCTCGTTGCAGGATGCCCGGTCCGGCATCAGCGGCGCGCCGCAATATAAAGAGATGGGCTTTCGTAGCCAGGTCTATGGCAAGCCCAATATCGACCTTCCGTCGATGATCGACCGCCGCGCCATGCGCTTCATGGGCGACACCGCCGCCTTCGCCTTCGTGGCGATGGATCAGGCGTTGCGCGATTCCGGCCTGGAAGAGAAAGACATCGTCAATCCGAAGACGGGATTGATCGTCGGTTCCGGCGGCCCATCGGTGCGCAACATCATCGAGGCGGCGGACATCAACCGCAAGAACGGCAGCCCGCGCAAGATCGGTCCCTTCGCGGTGCCCAAGACCATGTCGTCCACCTGCTCGGCGGTGCTCTCGACCTGGTTCAAGATCAAGGGCGTGAACTATTCCATCAGCTCGGCCTGCGCGACCTCCGCGCATTGCATCGGCAACGCCGCCGAACTGATCCAGTTCGGCAAGCAGGACATCGTTTTCGCCGGCGGCGCGGAAGAGCTGGACTGGGCGATGTCCGGCCTGTTCGACGCGATGGGCGCGATGTCCACGAAATTCAATGACACCCCGTCCAAGGCTTCGCGCGCGTTCGACAAGAACCGCGACGGCTTCGTCATCGCGGGCGGCGGCGGCGTGGTGGTGCTGGAAGAGATGGAGCACGCCAAGGCGCGGGGCGCGAAGATCTATGCCGAGCTTGTCGGCTATGGCGCGACCAGCGACGGGCACGACATGGTGGCGCCCTCGGGCGAAGGCGCGGTGCGCTGCATGCGGCAGGCGCTCGCCACCGTGAAAGGCGAGGTGCAATACATCAACGCGCACGGCACCTCGACGCCGGTGGGCGACGTCACCGAGATCAAGGCGCTGCGCGAAGTGTTCGGCGACAAGATCCCCTACATCAACTCCACCAAGTCGCTGACGGGCCATTCGCTCGGCGCCACCGGCGCGCAGGAGGCGATCTATTCGATCCTGCAAATGAACAACGGCTTCATCGCCGAAAGCGCGCATATCGAGGAGATCGACCCGGACGTGGCCGACGCCCCCATCGTGCGCAAGCGCATGGACAACCAGAAGATCGAGCGGGCGCTTTCCAATTCCTTCGGCTTCGGGGGCACCAATGCCACGCTGGTCTTCCAGCGCCATGAGGCCTGAACAGGCAAACCTCTTGCAGGGGTGGAGTGGAAGCTCCGCCCCTGTGTTTCAAACCGGGACGGACAAGGATCGGTCATGGCTGAGCAAGGCATGATGAAGGGCAAACGCGGACTGGTGATGGGCGTGGCGAACGACCATTCCATCGCCTGGGGCATCGCGCGCACGCTCAACGCCCACGGCGCGCAGGTCGCGTTTTCCTATCAGGGCGAGGCGCAGGCGCGCCGCCTCAAGCCGCTGGCCGACAGCATCGGCTCCAAGATTCTGCTGCCCTGCGACGTCGAGGACGACGCCCAGATGGATGCGGCGTTCGACGTGCTCAAGCGCGAATGGAAGACGCTGGATTTCGTCGTCCACGCCATCGCCTTCTCCGACCGCGACGAACTGAAGGGCCGCTATGTCGATACGTCCCGCGAGAACTTCGTCCGCTCGCTTCTGATCTCCTGCTATTCCTTCACTGCCGTGGCGCGCCGCGCCCGGGCGATGATGCCGAACGGCGGATCGCTTGTCACGCTCTCCCACATGGGCGCGCAGCGCGTCATCCCCAATTACAACGTGATGGGTGTCGCCAAGGCGGCGCTGGAATCCAGCGTGCGTTATCTCGCCGCCGATCTGGGGCGCGATAACATCCGCGTCAATGCCATCTCCGCGGGCGTGATGCGCACGCTCGCCGGTTCGGTGATCGGCGAAAGCCGCGTTGTGTTCCGCTGGAACAAGGCGCAATCGCCGCTGAACCGCACCATCGATCTCGACAATGTCGGAAATTCCGCCCTGTATCTGCTCAGCGATATGGGCGCGGGCGTCACGGGTGAAGTTCACCTCGTGGACGCCGGCTTCAGCATCATTGGAGCGCCGCCCTCCACCAAGCTGAAAGGCTGGACCGGCGGCGAAGACGAAGGGGACTAGATATGCGCGCCGCCATCTCGCTTTTTGCGCTTTGCCTGTTCGCAACGCCCGCGCTCGCCGCCGGATGGCAGGACGTGGCGACGCCCGCGGACCAGAAACGCCTTTCGCTTCTGGACGAATCCAAATCGCGCGCGATGGCGCAGGCCCAGTCCGGCCCCGACATGGGCGTGCTGCATGAAGTTCTCGATCCCGCGGGCGGCCCCGCCGACGGCATCGAAGGAAGCTGGCGCTGCCGCCTCATCAAGGTCGGCGGCATGACGCCGAGCCGCGTCTATAGCTGGTTCAACTGCCGCATCTCCGACCGCGGCGGCCATCTCTTCTTCCAGAAGCTGAACGGCAGCACACGCACTGCCGGCTATCTTTATCCGGCGCGCGGCGGCAAATACGTCTATCTCGGCGCGCAATATATGAGCACCGAGCCGATGCACGCCTATTCCGGCAGCGGCGCGTCCTACGGCGCGGTACAGACGCCGGACGATCAGATCGGCCTGCTCTCCGGCCTCGGCAGCGGCCACGCGCGCATTGAGATGCCCTATCCCGTGCAGGAATCCGCCTTCGACGTGATCGAACTGCGCCGTTGATTTTTGCAACGCGCGCGATAAAACTCGCGCCGTTCACGCCTCGGTTCGGGGAATTATGCAAGAGATTGTCACCATCCACTGACGCCTGCTTTCGAGTGGGCATGGGCTGACGCGACGTTTCGCGCGCACGGGCTTGCGCGCGGCATCGCGGAGTTCGGTGCGATGAGAGACAATTTCCGTGAATATTTCCAAATTGGAGCAGCGTGTCCTGCACGTTCTGGCGCAGGGCGGATTCATCAAGCATACGCGTGACGGCAAGGATATCGTGGAGGTCGATTGCTTCAGCCGCGACGGCTATCGCCTCGCGGACTGCACGCTGTCGTTGTTCAAGCGGTTGAAACGGCGCGGGCTGATCCACAGCATCGGCGGCCAGCCCTATCGCATTTCGCGGTTGGGTCTGGATTGCGTGCGCGCGCAGGCCGACAACCGCTGACGCGTTTGATCTGTCGAAAGCAGCTATGCCTTCGCGAATTCCAGCTTCAGTTCGTCGAGCAGCCGCGCTTCGGCAGGATCGATGCGGCCGTCCGCCATCACCACGGCGCGCACCGCGCCCAGAAACGCGATCTTGCTGTCGGCATCTTCGCGTTCGAGGCGATGCAGCGCCGGATCGAGTTGCATCAACGAAGGATTTAAATAGGTGACATAGTCCATGAGCTTATGCAGCTCGTCCGTTGTGACGGGGTATCCGATTTTCTCCAGCAAGATGAGGGCATGGTGTACGATGGCCTGCCGTTCGGCGGCAGCGACATAGCCGTCCGCACATGCGAGGAGGGCTAGGGGAATCAGATGATGGTTGATCGCGTCGCGCATTTCCTGGCTCAGCGGAAAGGGCATTTCCGCCGGTGCTTGGTGGGGAACGTGCTTGTCGCGCACATATTGGCCGAGCCGGCCCGCAAACGTCGTCTGTCCCATGCCCATGATCAGACCCTCAAAATGCCGGTGACGCTATTTAAAATGCGATGACGGATTTGTGTCATCGGTGAAATTCAGGTTCCCGCCAATCTCTGTTTCGTCATGGCCGCCACCCGGGACGCGCGAAGCGCGCCCGAGTGCAAGCCTATGTGGCGGCCATCCATTTTCCAGAAGCGGCGCAAGGCCGATAACGCCCTCTGGAAAATGGGTCGCCGGGACAAGCCCGGCGATGACGATATATTAAACAGACTTTACGCGCGCTTCTTCGCGGCGTCGGCGAAGCGGCCGAAGAGGTAGTGCGAGTCCATCGGTCCGGGCGAGGCTTCGGGATGGTATTGCACGCTGAACACGTCGCGGTTCTCCACGCGCAAGCCGCAATTGGTGCCGTCGAACAGCGAGACATGCGTTTGCTTCACGCCTTTGGGCAGCGTGTCGGCATCCACGGTGAAGCCGTGGTTCATCGACACGATCTCCACCTTGCCGGTTTCCAGATCCTTCACCGGATGGTTCGCGCCGTGATGGCCCTGCGCCATCTTCTTGGTCTGCCCGCCCAGCGCCAGCCCCAGCATCTGATGGCCGAGGCAGATTCCGAACACCGGGATGTTCGTCTCCAGCAATCCCTTGATCGTGGGGATCGCATAAGCGCCCGTCGCCGCCGGATCGCCGGGGCCGTTGGAGAGCAGCACGCCCTGCGGCGAATGGCGGATCACGTCTTCATACGACGCGGACGCCGGCAGCACGACGATCTCCGCGCCATGTCCCGCAAGCTGGCGCAGGATGTTGCGCTTCACGCCATAGT